>NZ_JAOTGL010000067.1:0-569 GCF_044427045.1 Streptococcus sp. 2022WUSS135 | reverse complement strand
CATTAGAAAGACTCATATGGAACAACTAAATCTTATCACAAATTTTCTCAGAATTAAAGACAAAAATATCGTTATCACTGATGAATATGATATGGGAACTCACTTAGAACTCCACGGTCACTTGGATTACACAGCCCCTAAATGCCCTTCCTGCAAGGGACAAATGGCAAAATACGATTTCCAAAAAGCCTCCAAAATTCCCTATCTAGAAACAGCTGGCTATCCCTTACTTATCCGTCTTAGAAAGCGTCGTTTCAAGTGCAAAGAATGTGCGAAAATGGCTGTCGCTGAAACTCCTCTTGTCAAGAAGAACCACCAAATCTCCGTCGCTGTTAACCAGAAGATCGCCCAATTACTCATCGAAAATCAAGCAATGACACATATTGCACACAGGCTATCCATCTCAACATCATCAGTTATCAGAAAGCTCAATGAGTTCAAGTTTGAAACAGATTGGAACACCTTACCTGAGGTGTTGAACTGGGATGAGTATGCCTTTAAGAAAGGGAAGATGAGCTTTATCGCTCAAGATTTCAACTCCCTAAACGTCATTGCTATTCTGGACGGAA
>NZ_JAOTGL010000066.1:0-1034 GCF_044427045.1 Streptococcus sp. 2022WUSS135 | reverse complement strand
GTCGTTAATACTATCAAGTAAATGAGCTTTAATCTGATCTAGCATGACTTTTCCCCTTTTATTTTTAGTGTAACATAAAAAATAACCCACCACAAAATGTGATAGGTTAGTTAACTTAATGACATTGCGCGTGTGCGGGGGCTTGATTGTATATTAATCAATAAAGAATTCTTGTGGACCTTGGTAACGACTTCCATCATTAAAGGCGATGTAGAGGTTAAAGATAGGTGTAAGAAGAACATAGAAGATAGCTTGTACAGCTGACAAACTGAAGCTACGACCAAAATTGTAAACGAGATAGATGCCATATAATGGTCCTGCTAGTGGAATCAGTAAGAATAGAATGAACCATCTTTTTTCATAGCCAAAGGCGATGCATTGTTGGATATAGAGATTGTAGATTGGAATCAATGATTTCCAACCAGCGTAGCCTGCTTTTTTGAAGAGGATGTAGTTGGAAATAGCAACAAGAATATACCAAATAAATGAAAATAGTAGTGTTGTACCCCAAATGCCAATGAGAATTCCCTGTGCTAATGTTTCTTCTGTCATAATAAAACTCCATTTCTTTTTTATAGTTCCATTATATCAGTATTAGTTCAATAACACAAAATAAAATTGCATTTTTTGAAATTTTTTCAGAAAAAGGGAGTGAGAAAGAACTCGACTGGTCTAAAAAAGAGTTCGTCTTCTCACCCCCGCATAGCTCCAAAGGTTCGGGGAACCTTTGGAGGTTGGAGATGAAGCGAACTTTGTTCGCAACAGTCGTAATGGTCAGATTTGGAGTGTAATACACGAACAAATCTGCCAATCAACCACTGCGCTGAGATGTTGACACGAACTCTGAGTAGTAGCCGCGGGGCTTTTTGCCCAATGTCATTAAGTTAACTAACCTATCACATTTTGAGGTGGGTTAGTTTTTATGTTACACTAAAAATAAAAGGGGAAAAGTCATGCTAGATCAGATTAAAGCTCATTTACTTGATAGTATTAACGACATCGTTTCCATCGCAAACCAGTTTGTGCTTCATCCT
>NZ_JAOTGL010000065.1:0-1046 GCF_044427045.1 Streptococcus sp. 2022WUSS135 | reverse complement strand
TACAATTGATTTGAGTTGATAAACAGTTAAGGTTTGAATAATCTCTTGAAGTTTATCAATTACCTCATTTAAAGTCTTAAATACTTTATTCTTGAAACCAAGTTTACGAATCTCAGCCCAGACTTGCTCAATAGGATTCATTTCAGGTGTATAGGGTGGAATGAAGGTGAATTCTATATTCTCAGGAATATTTATTGTCCTCGATTTATGCCAAATGGCATTATCCATGACTAAAATAATATAATCTTCTGGATAAGCAGCCGATAGCTGGCGTAGAAATTCATTCATCCAATCACTATTACATCCGCCTGCTATGATGGCCTCTATGGGCATCCACAGCTCCATAACAATAGCGGTACTCACGAATATGGTGACTAGCTACGTGAGGACGATAACCTTTAGGAGACCAACACGAACCAAGTTTACTGATACGCCCAAAACCCGCCTCATCCTGATACATAAGGCGAACTTGTTGATATTCTTTTCCATTAATAAAACGCTTACTCACTCTCTCCTTGAATAAAGATTTTATTTTTAGACGCTAAAATGGTTTCGGCGTCTGCTTTTTTCGGATGTTGGGGACGTGGGCTAACTTTACGCCAACCATGACGTTTCAGGAGAGCATAGAAACCTTCTCGGGTTGTCTTGTGCCCAACTCTCTCTTGATAGGCTTTAAAGAGGGAGTTAACGGTAACGAATTCTCCATTCAAAGAAGAAGAGAGTTGCTCTTTAAGGAAATCTTCTTCCTCCTTATGCGTCATATAGGAGCGGCGGCGACCACCACGATTTTCCTTTAAGAGGGCTTCTAAGCCACCACTTAGATAGCGATTCAATAAGTTGCGGACTGTCTGATGGACAAAGCCTACTGATTTAGCTACGGATGTTAAATTATTGCATTCAGAATAAAGAATGAGTGCCTGTATTTTTCTATGATGCGGAGCATTATTTTTATCTTTAAGTGCTTGCTTTAATTCTTCGACTTGTGTTTGGGTAAGTTCTTTTGTCATAATACCATTATAACGCTATTTTTGATTTTTGTTAAGTAT
>NZ_JAOTGL010000064.1:0-1147 GCF_044427045.1 Streptococcus sp. 2022WUSS135 | reverse complement strand
ACTAGTCAAGAGGAGGAAGAGTGGTTAGTCGCTATTTTCCAACGAGCAGGAGAAAAGAGAGTGTTTCATGTTCCCAAAGATTTAAGTCTCGACGATTTTGATGGAAAGAAAGTTCCCACTGCATTAAAGCCACATAAGTATCGTGCTGAGTATATAGAGCGTGTTTATCGCAGTGTAGCACGCGAAATTTCCAAGATTAGAAATCGTAAAGAAGTTATCCATCTGCGTAAAGAGTTAGTTGGCATCTCACTCGACAGAAAAGCTTGTAAAATTGTGACAAAGGCTCTGGGACACAATAGACCAGAGGAATTTCCTCGTTCCTACGCTTATATTTTATTGAAACGCTAGGTAACATTGCACATTTTTCAAAAATCTATCCTCAATTCATTACACATGTGGCATAACACTTGTATCTAGAAAATGAAAGGAATTCTATATGTTACCTCAAAATAATTCTCCTCTTCTGTTAAATAGACAACAAGCAGCGGAACTACTTGGAATAGATCCTAAATCATTTGATAAGTACATCAGAAGCCACCCAGACTTTCAATACTTTATGGTGGGAAAACAAGAGCGCTATTTGAAGTCAAAACTGATTAAATTTATTGAAAGCCACTGCGATTGACGGATAATGATTGATAAAATTAGATTTTTCATATATCCTATATGTGACTAGTCTATTTTATCAATCATTTTTTATAGAAAGGCTGATAAAATGGCAACAATAACAAAACGTAGTAACTCTTACCGTGCAACTGTATCACTTTATAAGAAAGGAGAATATAAACGAGAAACCAAAACCTTTAGCAACAGAAAGATGCTGAGCTTTGGACATTAGAAATGGAACTTAAAAAAGGTCGTGGCAAGAACATTGCCGAACGATCCACCCTATTTCCTGATTTTTATAGAAATTGGGTCCATACGGTCAAGAAAAATGACGTTCGCGAAGCCACCTTTATAAACTATAAACGAACTCTCGTAGTAGTTGATGACCTTTTGGATGGTATTCAACTTAAACACCTTGACGATCTCGTCATGCAAAAGAAATCGACCAATATGCTGAAACCCACTCTAAAAAAACAGTAAAAGAACTTGTTCTTAAAATCCGTGGTTCATTGAAATATGCGTATGCTCGTGGTTTGATTAG
>NZ_JAOTGL010000063.1:0-1260 GCF_044427045.1 Streptococcus sp. 2022WUSS135 | reverse complement strand
ATTGGCTTGAACACCTTTATTGTATCGCGTTTGGAGTTTTTTGGTATAACCTTCGTCGCGCACCCGCATAGCGGGTGGTTTATTTGTCACGCACCTTACGGAGCGTGACGGACTAAAAGTCACATAAGCAAAAAAAGAAACGCTGATAAATCAACGTTTCTTCTTTATAAACTATACCGGCGGCCGGGGTCGAACCGGCACGCCCGTGAGGGCACTGGATTTTGAGTCCAGCGCGTCTGCCAATTCCGCCACGCCGGCATATAGTTGAACTGGGGTAGCTGGATTCGAACCAACGCATGAGGGAGTCAAAGTCCCTTGCCTTACCGCTTGGCGATACCCCAATATTAAAATAGGCGAGTGAGGGGAATCGAACCCCCGAATGTCAGAGCCACAATCTGATGTGTTAACCACTTCACCACACCCGCCATATAACACGGGCAGTAGGAATTGAACCCACACTGAAGGTTTTGGAGACCTTAGTTCTACCTTTAAACTATGCCCGTAAAGGTATGGAGAGAGAGGGATTCGAACCCCCGAACCCGAAGGAGCGGATTTACAGTCCGCCGCGTTTAGCCTCTTCGCTATCTCTCCGAAATATAATATTAAATTAATGGCGCGAGACGGAATCGAACCGCCGACACATGGAGCTTCAATCCATTGCTCTACCAACTGAGCTACCGAGCCAAATTCTTAAATAAATTGCGGGAGCAGGATTTGAACCTACGACCTTCGGGTTATGAGCCCGACGAGCTACCTAGCTGCTCCATCCCGCGGTAGTAGAAAAGGAGGATGTGGGATTCGAACCCACGCACGCTTTTACACGCCTGACGGTTTTCAAGACCGTTCCCTTCAGCCGGACTTGGGTAATCCTCCAAATATAGTCCGTACGGGATTCGAACCCGTGTTACCGCCGTGAAAAGGCGGTGTCTTAACCCCTTGACCAACGGACCATATAATGGGCACGAGTGGAATCGAACCACCGACCTCACGCTTATCAGGCGTGCGCTCTAACCATCTGAGCTACGCGCCCAAACCAAGTTTGGGTATGAACTATGTTCAAAGCGGGTGACGAGAATCGAACTCGCGACAACAGCTTGGAAGGCTGTAGTTTTACCACTAAACTACACCCGCTTATATGGGAGTTAACGGGATCGAACCGCTGACCCTCTGCTTGTAAGGCAGATGCTCTCCCAGCTGAGCTAAACTCCCAATTTGCTAAGCGACTACCGTATCTAACAGGGGGCAACCCCCAACTACTTC
>NZ_JAOTGL010000062.1:0-1366 GCF_044427045.1 Streptococcus sp. 2022WUSS135 | reverse complement strand
GGCTTGAACACCTTTATTGTATCGCGTTTGGAGTTTTTTGGTATAACCTTCGTCGCGCACCCGCATAGCGGGTGGTTTATTTGTCACGCACCTTACGGAGCGTGACGGACTAAAAGTCACATAATCAAAGCCTTCGGCCATCAGCCGAGGCTTTTTTCTACCACATTGCCTACTATCGTTTCCGATTCCTTATCACAACAACTCCTTATGCCAAATGAAAATCAAAAAGATTCATTTCAATTACGAATATATAGATGGGAGGTACACGTGATGCCTCTACATCTACTACACAAGGAGAAATAATGAAAACATTCTTGAAAAGAAAAGGAATCGCCTGTCAGCTTCTAGCCGCCATTTTCATTGTCGGTATCAATTTACAATCCCCACCTTCAGCCTCAGCCAATGCACGAGGAGATGACTATCCCTACACAGCAGTTGATGCAGTCGATCCATGGAGACTCTACACACGCCAGTGCACCTCCTTTGTAGCCTTTCGACTTAGCACAATGAACGGTTTTACATTGCCACCTGCCTATGGTGATGCCAATGTTTGGGGCCATCGTGCCAAACAAGAAGGTTATCAAGTTAACATGACACCTACTGTCGGCGCCGTTGCCTGGTGGGAAACTCCCATGCATGTCGCATGGGTTTCTGCAGTAAATGGAGATACCGTAGAGATCGAGGAATACAACTACGGTGTTCGCTATACCTACGGAAGGCGAGTTATCCCCAAAAATGCCGTTAGCGGCTACATTCATTTTAAAGACCTCGGAGCGGGAACAACCAACTCTCAACCCGCCTTAGCCCCAAGCGGCACCTATACTTTTACCAGCCAACTGGCCATCAAATCTCAAGCTAGTCTATCTAGCCCTACCCTCGATTACTATTATGCTGGCGAAAGCGTCCGCTACGACAAGGTTCTTGAAGCCGACGGACAACAATGGATTAGCTATATCAGCTATTCTGGAGCTCGGCGCTATATCGCTATCCAACCTACCATTACTCAATCTACAAACAATAGCCTACCAGCATCAGGAAGCTACACCATCCAGTCCTACTCTAGTGTCCGCAACAATCCAAGTCTGTCCAGTCCTGAAATCACCTTCTACGGAGCTGGCTCAGTCGTTCGCTATGATAAAGTTATTACTGCCGAAGGTCGCACATGGATTAGCTATATCAGTTACTCAGGTGCCCGACGCTACATCGCCATCTTCTGATCACAAAAAAGACAATATTTAAAAGAGGCTGGGCAAAAACTAGCTTCTCACATATAAAAAACGAGCAATTCCAATTAGGAGTTGCTCGTTTTCCATTTCATGCTTTATAATTATAATAACGACAAAACAACTAGAAAGGCATGAAAATG
>NZ_JAOTGL010000061.1:0-1367 GCF_044427045.1 Streptococcus sp. 2022WUSS135 | reverse complement strand
CTGAAACGTCATGGTTGGCGTAAAGTTAGCCCACGTCCCCAACATCCGAAAAAAGCAGACGCCGAAACCATTTTAGCGTCTAAAAATAAAATCTTTATTCAAGGAGAGAGTGAGTAAGCGTTTTATTAATGGAAAAGAATATCAACAAGTTCGCCTTATGTATCAGGATGAGGCGGGTTTTGGGCGTATCAGTAAACTTGGTTCGTGTTGGTCTCCTAAAGGTTATCGTCCTCACGTAGCTAGTCACCATATTCGTGAGTACCGCTATTGTTATGGAGCTGTGGATGCCCATAGAGGCCATCATAGCAGGCGGATGTAATAGTGATTGGATGAATGAATTTCTACGCCAGCTATCGGCTGCTTATCCAGAAGATTATATTATTTTAGTCATGGATAATGCCATTTGGCATAAATCGAGGACAATAAATATTCCTGAGAATATAGAATTCACCTTCATTCCACCCTATACACCTGAAATGAATCCTATTGAGCAAGTCTGGGCTGAGATTCGTAAACTTGGTTTCAAGAATAAAGTATTTAAGACTTTAAATGAGGTAATTGATAAACTTCAAGAGATTATTCAAACCTTAACTGTTTATCAACTCAAATCAATTGTATATAGAGATTGGATATCAGCTATTTTTGATTTTAATTGAGTATTAAATACCGTCTGGAAAATAGGATTAACAGTGGCTATTTTCTGTTCGATAAGGTCAAAGAAATGGTCTGAGTTCTTCTTTTGGAAATGGAATAAGAGAAATTGATAGAGTTCATAGTGTTGTCGTAACTCCTCCGAGTAGGACAGTAGTTTTTCCAGGATTTCCTTGTTGGTTAAATGCATCCGAAACATAGGGCGATAAAATCGTTTATCGCTGAGTTTACGACTATCCTGTTGAATCAATTTCCAGTAGCGTTTCAAAGCTCGGTATTCCTGCGATTTTCTATCAAGTTGGTTCATAATTTGAATACGGACACGGTTCATAGCACGACTAAGGTGTTGCACGATATGAAAGCGATCCAGAACAATCTTGGCGTTTGGAAATAGTTGTCTAGCCAATTTGTAGTAGGGACTAAACATATCCATGGTAATGACTTTGACCTGATTTCTAACCTTTCTAGGATAGCGTAGAAAGTGGTTTCGGATGGTTGCTTGAGTTCTTCCGTCCAGAATAGCAATGACGTTTAGGGAGTTGAAATCTTGAGCGATAAAGCTCATCTTCCCTTTCTTAAAGGCATACTCATCCCAGCTCAACACCTCAGGTAAGGTGTTCCAATCTGTTTCAAACTTGAACTCATTGAGCTTTCTGATAACTGATGATGTTGAGATGGATAGCCTGTGTGCAATATGTGTCATTGCTTGATTTTCG
>NZ_JAOTGL010000060.1:0-1489 GCF_044427045.1 Streptococcus sp. 2022WUSS135 | reverse complement strand
CCCTCTACTACAAACAACTGTTGAACCGAGTAAACCTGAACAGAGAGAAATGTTGCTTGATGCCCTTTTGGAAATCTCAGATAGTGATCCGCTTCTACGATATTACGTGGATTCTACGACACATGAAATTATACTTTCTTTCTTAGGGAAAGTACAAATGGAAGTGATTAGTGCACTGTTGCAAGAAAAGTATCATGTGGAGATAGAACTAAAAGAGCCTACAGTCATTTATATGGAGAGACCGTTAAAAAATGCAGAATATACCATTCACATCGAAGTGCCGCCAAATCCTTTCTGGGCTTCCATTGGTTTATCTGTATCACCGCTTCCGTTGGGAAGTGGAATGCAGTATGAGAGCTCGGTTTCTCTTGGATACTTAAATCAATCATTTCAAAATGCAGTTATGGAAGGGATACGCTATGGTTGCGAACAAGGATTATATGGTTGGAATGTGACGGACTGTAAAATCTGTTTTAAGTATGGCTTATACTATAGCCCTGTTAGTACCCCAGCAGATTTTCGGATGCTTGCTCCTATTGTATTGGAACAAGTCTTAAAAAAAGCTGGAACAGAATTGTTAGAGCCATATCTTAGTTTTAAAATTTATGCGCCACAGGAATATCTTTCACGAGCATACAACGATGCTCCTAAATATTGTGCGAACATCGTAGACACTCAATTGAAAAATAATGAGGTCATTCTTAGTGGAGAAATCCCTGCTCGGTGTATTCAAGAATATCGTAGTGATTTAACTTTCTTTACAAATGGACGTAGTGTTTGTTTAACAGAGTTAAAAGGGTACCATGTTACTACCGGTGAACCTGTTTGCCAGCCCCGTCGTCCAAATAGTCGGATAGATAAAGTACGATATATGTTCAATAAAATAACTTAGTGTATTTTATGTTGTTATATAAATATGGTTTCTTGTTAAATAAGATGAAATATTTTTTAATAAAGATTTGAATTAAAGTGTAAAGGAGGAGATAGTTATTATAAACTACAAGTGGATATTGTGTCCTGTATGTGGAAATAAAACACGATTAAAGATAAGGGAAGATACTGAATTAAAAAAATTCCCCCTCTATTGTCCGAAATGCAGACAAGAAAATTTAATTGAAATAAAGCAGTTCAAAGTAACTGTGATTACAGAGCCAGACGCAAAGACGCAGAGCCGATAAAATGAGATTAATACAATCTCATTTTATCGGCTCTTTCCGTTATGTATGGATTCTTTTAATTAGTCTTCGATGTTTCTTGCTTCGTTGATACCGCTGGCTAAAGATTCCATTAAGGATAGTTCTTTGTCTGTAAAGCTATCCATGTATTTCTCTATCTGTAATCGTCGGGTGCTTTTTACCAAGTTATTAGCAGGTAAGAAAAATTCATCAACGGAAACATGAAGTAACGATACAAGGTCATAAAGAACTTGTATGCTGGGGTGTTGCCCTTTATTTTCAATATTAGTTAAGTACCGTGGGTCAATTTCAAT
>NZ_JAOTGL010000059.1:0-1491 GCF_044427045.1 Streptococcus sp. 2022WUSS135 | reverse complement strand
TAAAGTGCCCAAAGAGACTCTCAATTGGTGCATTGTCAATACACTTACCAACACGAGACATAGAGCGTGTCATCTGATACTGAGTCGTCAGACGGTAATAATCTTTCGAAGTATATTGTGATCCTCGATCGCTATGAATTAATGGTGTCGCATCAGGATTAGCTGTTCGGGCTTTACGAAGCGTTTCTAATACCAACTCATTATCATTAAACTGACCAACCACATAAGCGACAATAGAGCCGTCATAAAGGTCCTTAATCGCACTCAAATAGGCTTTACAGCCGATACCGTACTTCAAGAAAGTCACATCTGTACACCATTTCTGATTGGGGGCAGTAGCTGTAAAATCACGATTGAGAATATTGTCTTCTACATTGACAAAGCTAGTCTTGGTGCAATATCCCTTGGATCTTCTGATAATGGAGCGAATACCTAGAATATGCATCAAGCGACGAATCCGCTTCTTGTTGTAGTTTGTTTCAAGCTTGCGATTGACAAATCGAGTCATACGACGATAACCAAGAATGCCATTATGTTGGCTATGAAGGTCCTTGATGACGTCTATCAATCTTGTATTTTCTTGTTCAGAAGGAGTTTCTTGATGACGCAACCACTTGTAATAGCCTGAGCGAGATACCTTTAGAATACGGCACAAGTGGCTGATAGAAGCCTCTTTCTGTTCATCCGCATATTCTTTAATCGCTTGGAAGGATTCCAAGTGGCGCCCCATTCTTACCGTCGATTTCGTCGCTTGATTTCTTCTAACTTTTTTAGCAGACCATTCTCCATTTCAAGATACTTAATCCGTTCTTCCTGTTGCTTGATTTTTAGGCGTAACTCTTCTTCCGAAGTCAGATTAGGCTTACTTTCCAAACCTTTTCCACGACGGTCGAGGAGGCCGTTAGAACCGTCCTTCTCAAACTTTCTGACCCACGAATAGACCTGTTGATAGGAAACACCATACTTCTCAACAGCCCCTTGGTAATCTTTCTCGTGGGCAAGGATAAAATTGACAATCTCAACCCGTTCGTCAAAAGTTGTCTTGCGTCCTTGTTTCATGCGACTCATTCCTCTACTAGTAGCTTTCAATTCTTTACCACTAGTATAACGTTTTATCCATGATCTGAGAACATAATCACAAGAAATTCCATATTTTTCAGTCAAATCTTTGAGACTTCCCAAGCCATTGAGATAGTCGGAAACAGCTTGTTCCTTTAGTTCCTTACTATACTTCGTCCAGTGACGGCTTTCCTCTAGCCCCTCAACACCAGCTTCTTTGTACTTCCGAACCCAGTTTGATAGAGTGTCTTTAGACACACCATGGTGCCTAGCTAACCAGCTAAGTGATTTCCCAGCTTCCAAGTAGAGTAGAACAATTTCTAGTTTCTCAGAGACAGACTTTGGACTTCTTTTGGACATAATAAAACTCCCTTTATAGTTTCTAGTGAAAATTTTTGTTTTTTCACTGTCCACTATAAGGGGAGTATATCA
>NZ_JAOTGL010000058.1:0-1492 GCF_044427045.1 Streptococcus sp. 2022WUSS135 | reverse complement strand
CATGAGGCTCGTCTGATTAGTCAGTTTGTGGATACTATTCCTTCATCCGTTCTATTGGAAGAAACTTCTCACACAGGTCGTCCAGCCTTTCATCCCGCTATGTTACTTAAAATGACCCTGTTCGCCTACGCTCGCCAAGTATTCTCTGGTCGAAAAATCGTTCAAATGAATGAAGAAGTTATTCCTATGAAATGGCTGAGTCAGGATACCTATGTCTGTTATCGGACCATAAACAGTTTTCGGGCTAGCACACACGCCAATCAGCTCATCAAAACTGCCTTCATCTACTTCACCCTCCTCCTCAGAGAGAATGACTTGATTGAAGATGAGGCTCTCTTCATTGATGGAACAAAGGTAGAAGCGGATGCCAATAAGTATTCCTTCACGTGGAAAAAGGCCGTTGAACGCTATGAAGATGCCTTGAATGGAAACATTTCTGCCCTTTATGACAAACTAGTCCAAGAAGGGGTGAATACTGCCTTGTCCAAGGAAGAATGCCTCACTAGCGAGGGACTAAACCAACTCCTACAAGAAACCGAACAAGTATTGGATGAGGTGGAAGAAGCTATCTCACAAGAGCCTAAAGTCATTAAAGGTGGATCAGCCAACAGACAGAAACGAAGAAGAATTAAGAAACTCAAGAGAAAGTTGAAAGAGGATTTTCTTGTTCGGAAACAGAAGTACGAACGAGATAAACAGATTCTACAAGAGCGAAACTCCTACTCTAAAACGGATCATGATGCAACATTTATGCGGATGAAAGAGGATCATATGAAGAATGGTCAGCTCAAACCTGGTTACAACCTCCAACTTGGTACAAACAACCAGTTTGCCTTAGCTTACGGATTGTATCCGAATCCAACTGACACTCGTACACTCAAGCCATTTCTTCAATCCATCCAAACCTTAGAACTCTTTCAACACATTGTCGCGGATGCAGGTTATGGTAGTGAAGAAAATTACAGCTTTATCCTTGATGACCTGGAGAAAACACCTCTGATTCCCTACGGAACATATCAGAAAGAGCAGAAGAAAAGCTATAAGAAGAGTGATGCCAATCCTAAAAACTGGACTTACTTAGAAGATTCTGACCAGTGGATAAAGCCAGATGGGGTTGTGTATTCATTCAAGAATTATTCACGAAGAACGGAGCAGAATGGGTTTGAGAAAGATATTAAGATTTACGAAGCTGATCCTGTACAAGCTAGTGAAGAGTTAGACCAATTAGCACGGACAGAAAAAGGAAACCTCAAACAAATTCAGTATAATCCTATGTGGAACTATTTCAAGAACTTAGTCAAAGAGGAATTGACAAGTAAAGAGGGAGCCCGCATTTATGCCAAACGCAAGGTGGATGTCGAACCTGTATTTGGTAGGATGAAGGGTGTTTTTGGCGTGCGCAGAGTCCATGTCAGAGGTCAAAAGGTGGTTGAAACTGAGATAGGATTCCTCCTAATGAGCATGAATCTCACGAAATTGGCTAAGAAATTAG
>NZ_JAOTGL010000057.1:0-1536 GCF_044427045.1 Streptococcus sp. 2022WUSS135 | reverse complement strand
TGGTAAATTCTCAAAGTAAGTTCTAGTTCCTGTCCTTCCAGAAGTTACTTTGAGAAAACTGCATAACACCAACAGAATTTAGTCTCAGACTAAGTTCTGTTTTTGCCTAAAGCTGCAGATTCAAGGAATTTTTAGGGTTGAAAATGTTGAAAAAAAGAGTACACTAAAGTTACTGGCTCTGAGACATCTCAAAGTAAGTTCTAGCTATCTGGAATTTTGGATGGGACAAGTTCCTTTCTATTTTGAAATTATTTTTTGATAAAAACTAGCGATTATTTATCCAATAATCGAGGTGATTGGATGACGTTCTCAGGGTCAATTTTAGAGATTCCCAAAAGTGTTGCCAATTCCTCACCGTAGGTAAATGTAAAGAGTTCATAAGCGGATTTTCCGTTGAAAGCAGCTCGTTTGACACTGTTGACATGCGAACAAACTAGGTTGATGTCCTCCTGTGTCAAGTTGTCAAAACTAGTTCCTTTAGGAAGAATGTCTCTGATAAGTGTGTGATTCTTCTCGATTCTCCCCTTCTGGTCAGAACGATTAGGGTCACAGAAGAAGAGCTTTGATTCGCCACGAACATCCATTTCGATGTCGTCTACTCTGGCGAATTCACCACCATTGTCGGTCAGAATGACAGGAAATATTTCGCAGAAATTCATCTCCTTCTGATGCAGGTCGTTCTTGATAACGTAGAGGTGTTTAGCGACCTCATTAGCTGTTTTATTATCAAGTAATCGAGCGAAGATAAAGTTACAGAAGGAGAGGTTAAAGGTGAGAAGTACCTTTCCGCCGATCCGTCCAGTAACGGTGTCCATTTCCAGCCAATAGCTGATTCCTTTCTCTGTGAGAAAGCGTTGGAAGTCCTCGTAAGACCGTCCTTCTTTGGCAGTTTTAGGAATGGGTTGTAGTTTTCTGGTTCTCCGTTTTCTGAATTTCACGACACGGGGGAAATCAATAGGCTTTGTGGACAGATAGCCTTTTTCAAGGTATCGGTAGATAGAAGCTCTGGATGCCGCCAGTTCGTTTGAGGCGATGATGTGGTTGAGGTGTTGTCCTTTTTTGATGGCAGAAGAGACAATCTCGTCCATACGATAGAATTCTTCTTTATTTAGGGCAACACCTGTTCTCGACTCTGAGAGCTTAGCTTCATAATCAAGCTGAGCTCTTTTTGCGTAGTAGAACTGTTTCTGGTATCCACAATTGATTCTCTTTTTCGGACAGGCATTACAAACGTAGGGAGCCTTTTTGAGTAGAGGGCAGGCGCAATTGGAGGTACTAGAGTTCTCTTTTATCACCCTATTTCTCCGAACTTCTTTTGAGATTGTGGACGGGTCTTTTCCTAGCTTAACAGCGATAGCTGAGAAGGGCTTAAGTTGTTCAATTCCTATTTGAATATCATTGCGATCAGAGAGAGTTAAGTGTTTGTTTTTCATTGTCGGTTACCAACTTGTCCCATAGTAAGTTCTACCTTATTTCTTTGTCTCATTCTAGTTTCCAGTTTTTAAGACAGACTAGAACTTACTTTGGGAATTTACT
>NZ_JAOTGL010000056.1:0-1788 GCF_044427045.1 Streptococcus sp. 2022WUSS135 | reverse complement strand
TTGGAATTTTAGAAGTAATATTGGTAAACAGGGCTTTAAAAGCTTGATGTTTGATCTGATATCGTCGTTGGACAAAGGCAGATTGGGTAACTGGTAAATGTAAGTCAAGTAGCTCTTTAGATAAGGTATTGCCTCCCATGGTAAGTATAGCTTGAATCATAGTTTTCATCGTTAGCTGACTTTTCCGACTAAAATCTTTTTCAGGATGAAGCACAAACTGGTTTGCGGTGGAAACGATGTCGTTAATACTATCAAGTAAATGAGCTTTAATCTGATCTAGCATGACTTTTCCTCTTTTATTTTTAGTGTAACATAAAAAATAACCCACCACAAAATGTGATAGGTTAGTTAACTTAATGACATTGGGCAAAAAGACCAGCCTCGCTTCTCAGAGTTCGTGTCAATATCTCAGCGCAGTGGTTGATTGGGTTTAACAGTCCAGTGGACTATTTTAGCCCGAACCAACATATTCGGAAGCGAGGAGAACTCTTTTGACCGTCGAGTTCTTTCCCTCTCTCATTTTCTTTTTATTTCGGACTGATACCAAGTGTAATACGTCCGAGACGGCTGATACGGGTCATCTTCCAAGCAGGAGACCAGACAATCTCTACCTGTGCATCGTTTATACCATCAATCGTTTTCAAGGCTGCAACCAATTCACCAGGCATAGTATCCGCACAAGAACAACCTGAATCTGTAAAGGTCATGACAACCTTACAAAAACCAGCTTCATCTAAATGAATCTCATAAATCAAACCCAAATTGTAGATGTCTAGTTCAATTTCAGGATCGTAAATGGATTCCAAAACCTCTATCAACTGTTCTGATACAGTTAACGCTCGTTCATTAATCTGAATATCTTCTCTCATTAAATTTAAACACTCCTAAAATATTTATAAGAAGTATTGTATCATAATTAAACGAAATATACCTATGCTATCAAATGTTTTTATTTAGCTTTTATAGAGCACGGACTTCTGAATCCTTACCTTAACCGATAGAAAAAATGTATTTGTGCCCTTGAGGCAAACTATGATAGAAACCATGACCTGCATAAATCTGAAACACCTGTTTTCTGTACTATATCAAAAAACAGCAAACCAGATACTGTTAGAAAACGAGACCGTAGAATAATTTTTTTAACTTTAAACGAGGCTGGGCAAAAAGTCCAAAGCCACTTCTCAGAGTTCGTGTCAACATCTCAGCGCAGTGGGAGTGGTTAATTGGCTTTAACAGTCCAGCAGAGTGAAACAGTTCGGGGAACTGTTTCAGCCCGAGCCTAGAAAGAAAAAAGCGAGGTTAAAGGTTGGAGATACGATTTGCGAAGCAAATCACAGCAATTCGTATTTCACACTCCAAATTTGACCTATACTGCTGATGCGAACAGAGTTCGCTCCGTTTCCAGCCTCCAAAGGTTCCCCGAACCTTTTTGTAACGAACCTTGTTCGCTCTATTTCCAACTTCCAACTGTCTCCCAGACAGTTTTGTAGCGAACTCTGTTCGCTCTATCTCCAGCCTCCAAAGGTTCCCCGAACCTTTGGAGCTATACAGGGGTTGGAGTTCAAAAGGTCTGGTAGACCTTGACATAGGCTGACTGTAGTCAGCTCACATCATTCACAGTCTGGGGATAGACTGTTTCAGCTCAACAACTTAAAACTAGGACTTGTTTTGAACTGCTCCCTGTCAAGTGGACAATGAAATAATAAAAGATTAGGCGACGGCCTTGTTCCTCATTTCAAGAGGGGCAAGGCCGTTGTTGCGTTCTTGAAATCGTTGATGATTATAAAA
>NZ_JAOTGL010000055.1:0-2734 GCF_044427045.1 Streptococcus sp. 2022WUSS135 | reverse complement strand
CAAATATCACATAGTTTTCACACCTAAGTACCGTAGAAAATCCATTTACTACAAAATTAGACAGGACTTAATTGATATTTTCCGTCATCTATGTCAATACAAAGGCGTGGAAATCATTGAGGGACACATGATGCCAGACCATGTTCATATGTTTGTCTTGATACCTCCGAAACTTTCGATTTCCGATTTTATGGGATATTTGAAAAGCAAAAGTGCTCTAATGATATTTGATAAACATGCCAATTTAAAATATAAGTATGGAAATCGAAAGTTTTGGGCTAGAGGCTACTATGTTAGTACCGTTGGACTGAATGAAAAGACAGTTGCGAAATATATTCGCGAGCAGGAGAAAAATGACATTGCACTTGATTCTTGAATGTCAAAGAGTATGAAGATCCATTTTCAGATGGCAGTTTTAGAACGAGATAAAAGCCCGTTGTTACGGGCATTAGTCAAGTAATTATAGCACTAACCTGAACGAAGTTCAGCGAACGTCTTTAGACGTCGCTGGAGAGAAACGGCTTATAGCCGGTGTACAAGCCACCCGTTTTCACGGGTGGTTATGACTACCTTGAAACAAGATAGTAACAGAGTTCTATCTTCGGCTTCGTTTCCTAGGCTACTTTTGATTTTCATTGAGTATCAGAAAATATTCTTGATTTTTTTGTGAAATTAGATTAAAATAAAACTAGATAAAACTGAATAACCGGTTGATATTGGGCAGAAGGGAAACTGACTGTTCAATGGACGGAACTCTGGAGAGACCATTTTGGCACCGAAGGGGCAAGGTAGTTTTGCTTGGAAAAGTAGAGCTACTGAAACTCTCAGGTAAAAGGACAGAGCGTTGAAAAATAGGCTTTTTCTGTATTTTTCACGTTGATTCTAGAGGTTGAAGAGTTCAGCCTCTTTTTGTTTTTCCGGCAGCTTTATCGGATTAGAAACGCTTAGGAGGAACTATGTTAGAACTATTTAAGGCTATCAACAATTTTGTTTGGGGACCGCCTCTCTTAATACTTTTGGTCGGTACAGGTGTTTACTTTACACTCCGTTTAGGGATGTTTCAAGTTAGCAAATTACCAACCGCCTTTCGTCTGATTTTCTCTAGTGACCAGTCTGGTCAGGGAGATGTGTCTAGCTTTGCGGCTCTTTGTACAGCTTTGGCAGCGACAGTTGGTACGGGAAATATTGTCGGAGTGGCAACCGCCATTACGACAGGTGGGCCAGGGGCTCTTTTCTGGATGTGGGTAGCGGCCTTTTTTGGGATGGCAACCAAGTATGCGGAAGGATTTTTAGCCATTAAATACCGTACAAAGGATGCCAATGGTCAAGCAGCAGGTGGGCCTATGCACTATATCACCTTGGGGATGGGACAGAAGTGGAAACCCTTGGCTGTTTTCTTTGCTGTCTCAGGTGTCCTCGTAGCGCTTTTGGGAATGGGGACATTTTCACAGGTTAATTCGATTGCATCTTCCATGTCTTCGAGTTTTGGATTAGCTCCCCAGTTGGTCAGCATTGTGACAGCCATTTCAATTGCTTTCTTTATCTTTGGGGGAATTGAAAAAATCTCGGATGTTTCGACCAAAATCGTTCCTTTCATGGCGATTTTATACATTTTGGCAAGTTTGATAGTCTTGGTAGTTCACTGGAATGAGCTGTTGCCGACATTTGGTTTGGTTCTGAAATCTGCCTTCTCACCTGCAGCAGCAGTAGGTGGCTTTGTAGGGGCAACTGTAAAAGAAGCGATCCAACGTGGTATTGCGCGTGGAGTGTTTTCAAATGAATCTGGTCTAGGTTCGGCGCCTATCGCAGCTGCAGCAGCCAAATCGGATAATCCTGTTGAGCAAGGTTTGATTTCTATGACGGGTACCTTTATCGATACGATTATTATCTGCACCTTAACAGGTTTGACAATCTTGGTGACAGGTCAGTGGTCTGTCGAAGGATTGGAAGGAGCTCCTCTGACACAGGCAGCTTTTGCAACAGTTTTTGGCAATGCAGGATCTATTGCCTTGACGATTAGTTTGGTACTTTTTGCTTTTACAACTATTCTCGGATGGTCTTACTATGGTGAACGCTGTATCGAGTTTCTATTCGGTACCAAATCCATCTTACCTTATCGTCTGTTATTTGTGGCAATGGTAGCCCTTGGTGGTTTCCTCAAACTAGACTTGATTTGGACCATTGCAGATATTGTAAATGGTCTCATGGCCCTACCAAACTTGATTGCCTTACTAGCTCTCTCTCCTGTTATCATCAAGGAGACACGCCAGTATTTTGCAAAGAAGAAATAAGATAAAAGACAGTCGTTTGACCAATGTCATTAAGTTAACTAACCTATCACATTTTGTGGTGGGTTATTTTTTATGTTACACTAAAAATAAAAGGGGAAAAGTCATGCTAGATCAGATTAAAGCTCATTTACTTGATAGTATTAACGACATCGTTTCCACCGCAAACCAGTTTGTGCTTCATCCTGAAAAAGATTTTAGTCGGAAAAGTCAGCTAACGATGAAAACCATGATTCAAGCTATACTTACCATGGGAGGCAATACCTTATCTAAAGAGCTACTTGACTTACATTTACCAGTTACCCAATCTGCCTTTGTCCAACGACGATATCAGATCAAACATCAAGCTTTTAAAGCCCTGTTTACCAATATTACTTCTAAAATTCCAATCTCTCACAACCTTCCTATCCTAGCTGTTGATGGTAGTGATGTGATTCTACCAAGAA
>NZ_JAOTGL010000054.1:0-3516 GCF_044427045.1 Streptococcus sp. 2022WUSS135 | reverse complement strand
TTACTCATCGAAAATCAAGCAATGACACATATTGCACACAGGCTATCCATCTCAACATCATCAGTTATCAGAAAGCTCAATGAGTTCAAGTTTGAAACAGATTGGAACACCTTACCTGAGGTGTTGAACTGGGATGAGTATGCCTTTAAGAAAGGGAAGATGAGCTTTATCGCTCAAGATTTCAACTCCCTAAACGTCATTGCTATTCTGGACGGAATAACTCAAACAACCATCCGTAACCACTTTCTACGCTATCCTAGAAAGGTTAGAAATCTCGTCAAAGTGATTACTATGGATATGTTTAGTCCATACTACAAATTGGCTAAACCCTTCGCTCTCCAATTTCTAAGCTCAGGCTGAAACAGTCTATTCCCAGACTGTTTCACTCCCGAATGCAAAAATTGTACTCGACCGCTTTCATATCGTGCAACACCTTAGTCGTGCTATGAACCGTGTCCGTATTCAAATTATGAATCAATTCGACAGAACATCGCAGGAATACCGAGCTTTGAAACGCTACTGGAAATTGATTCAACAGGATAGTCGTAAACTCAGCGATAAACGATTTTATCGCCCTATGTTTCGGATGCATTTAACCAACAAGGAAATTCTAGAAAAACTCCTATCCTACTCAGATGAACTCAGACGGCACTATGAACTCTATCAATTTCTCTTGTTCCATTTCCAAGAGAAAAATTCAGATCATTTCTTCAGTCTCATCGAACAGGAAATGGCCACTGTTAATCCTATTTTCCAGACGGTATTTAAGACATTTCTAAAGGATAAAGACAAGGTTTTAAACGCCATGGAATTGCCTTATTCCAACGCCAAACTGGAAGCTACCAATAATCTCATCAAAGTCATTAAAAGAAATGCCTTTGGTTTCAGGAAGATGAAAACTTTAAAAAACGCATTTTGATTGCTTTGAACATAAAGAAAGAGAGAACGAAGTTCGTCCTCTCTAGGTCTTAGCTTTTCATCTACCCACTACAGTTGACAAAGAGCCACAATATGTCAAAAGACCAGCACATGTGTGTTGGCCTTTTTTATATGACTAATCCAATTCCTCTCCATCTTTCAAATTAGCAAGTAAAATCGACCAATTAGGGTCCTCCTGCCAATTTTCCACGCTAACAATCTGACTAGCCACTCGTCTTGCTTCCTCTAAAATTGGATAGTCCTCTATAATATTTGCAACCTGAAATTCTGGCAAACCTGATTGACGAGTTCCAAATATTTCTCCAGACCCACGCATTTTTAAGTCAGCTTCAGCCAAAATAAAACCATCTGTCGTCTCTGACATAATTTTCATGCGTTCCTTACCAGACTCTGTTTTAGGATTAGCAACTAACACTGCATAAGACTGCTTATGACCACGTCCTACACGCCCTCTCAACTGATGTAATTGGCTTAAACCAAAACGATCTGCATCCATAATAACCATCACCGTTGCATTGGGCACATTGACTCCGACTTCAATAACAGTGGTAGAAACCAAAATATTCGTTTTTCGCTCCTTAAAAGCCTGCATGATGGCATCTTTCTCGTCATTTTTCATCTTACCGTGTAACAAATCCACTGTAACTTGCTCTCCAAAATGCGCCTGTAAATCAGATTGCAGATCTACAGCATTCTTTAAATCCAGAGCCTCAGATTCTTCAATCAGCGGAGAGATAAAATAAACCTGAGCACCCACTTCTAACTCCCGCTCCAACCAATCTAAGACCGTGGGTAGCTGTTGATGTTTGACCCAGCGAGTGATAATTGGCTTCCTACCAGCAGGCAACTGATTAATAATCGATACATCCATATCTCCAAAAGCTGTAATGGCTAACGTCCGAGGAATAGGTGTAGCAGTCATCATAAGCACATCCGGATTATCACCCTTCTCACGAAACAGACGGCGCTGTTTAACACCAAAACGATGTTGCTCATCCGTCACAACCAAACCAAGCTTATGGTACGTCACACTTTCCTGGATAAGAGCATGAGTTCCTACAATGATGTCTACCTGACCACTAGAAATCGCCTCTAAAGCAGTACGACGCTCCGCAACTTTCATTCCCCCTGTCAAAAGAGCAATAGAAAGTTCTGGAAAAAGCTGGCGCAAACTCTCAAAGTGTTGCTCAGCCAAAATTTCTGTCGGGACCATAATTGCAGCCTGCATTCCCGCAGTCACAGCAGCAAACATAGCCAATCCAGCAACTACTGTCTTCCCTGAACCAACATCCCCTTGTAACAAACGATTCATGTGCCCATAGGACTTCATATCTGATAGTATTTCAGCCAAAGCCCCAGACTGAGCATCCGTTAAGACAAACGGCAATTGTCTTATTTGCATAGCCAATCTATCAGCATCATAGGCAATCTTCAAACCATTCGAAATATCACGATTGTTGGCTTTCAGCATTTGCAACTGTAATTGAAAATAAAATAATTCCTCAAACTTCATACGTCGCAAAGCTTGTCTATACTCTTCTAAATTTGTCGGAAAATGCATCGCAAAAACCGCCTCTCGGCGATTCATTAACCGATAGCGCTCTCGTAAAGCTGATGGTAAATTCTCCTCTAATAAATGCAAATATCCCTGATCAATAGCTGTTTTAATTGCCTTAACCAAATTTACTTGCGAAATCCCTTGCGCCACATGATAGACAGGCTGTAGCTCATCTGATACTTGAGCCAAAACTTTCATTCCTGTCAAACTTGCCTTAGCCTTATCCCACTTTCCCCAAACTGCAATATCCTGCCCCAAAACAATCTTATCTGCTAAATAAGGCTGATTAAAAAACGAAACTGCTAAGACAACCTCACCCTGTTTCATTGAAAAACGGAGTCTATTTCTTTTGTAACCATAATACTGTACATTAGCTGGAGATACCACCTCCCCAACTACCACTGCCTTCTCACCATCCTGCAAATCATAAATAGACTTACTCTCAAAATCTTCATATCTAAATGGATAGTAAGTCAGCAAATCATTAATATTCTGAATGTTAATTTTTAAAAATTTTTCAGCCGATTTTGGACCAATCCCTGGCAAAACCGATAATTCATCACATAATCTTTTCATGTCTCTATTATATCAACAAACAATGAATAGACAAAGCAACAAGAAAAGAAAAGGAGCCAATTAAAGCCCATTTACCTCAAAAAACAAAAAAAGAGACCTAAGCAGCCTCCCAATATAGTCCGTACGGGATTCGAACCCGTGTTACCGCCGTGAAAAGGCGGTGTCTTAACCCCTTGACCAACGGACCATATACTAAAGATTTCTCTTTACTCCGCCAACAGGGCTCGAACCTGTGACATCATGATTAACAGTCATGCGCTCTACCAACTGAGCTATGGCGGAATATGCTAAGCGACTACCGTATCTAACAGGGGGTAACCCCCAACTACTTCAGGCGTTCTAGGGCTTAACTGCTGTGTTCGGCATGGGTACAGGTGTATCTCCTAGGCTATCGTCACTTAACTACTGAGTCTTGTCAACTCAAAATTGAATATCTATATTCT
>NZ_JAOTGL010000053.1:0-4640 GCF_044427045.1 Streptococcus sp. 2022WUSS135 | reverse complement strand
GTATTTGGTAGGATGAAGGGTGTTTTTGGCGTGCGCAGAGTCCATGTCAGAGGTCAAAAGGTGGTTGAAACTGAGATAGGATTCCTCCTAATGAGCATGAATCTCACGAAATTGGCTAAGAAATTAGCCCATGATAATAGAAACAAAAGGAAAAACACAGACAGTTCGGCTGAATTTCATCAGAATCAGCTTGAATCTATCTGTGTTTTTTATTTACTGGCTAGTTTTTGCCCAGTCTCAGCTTCATGTATTCTATCATATCCTTTTATAGTTATCTTTATCAAGGTAAATTGACTACCGTCAGTTCCTATTTCCCGATAGCAAACATCTCCCAGACTGTTGTTACATCTTCTCTTCCAACTCCACGTCAGGATACTTGTCCGCGAACCAGCGGAGGGCAAAGTCATTTTCAAAGAGGAAGACGGGTTGGTCAAAGCGGTCTTTGGCTAGGATGTTGCGGCTTGATGACATGCGTTCATCCAGGTCTTCTGGCTTGATCCAGCGGACTGTCTTTTTACCCATTGGAGTCATGACTACTTCGGCATTGTACTCGCCTTCCATGCGGTGTTTGAAAACTTCAAACTGGAGCTGACCAACGGCACCCAGCATATACTCGCCAGTCTGGTAGTTCTTGTAGAGCTGGATAGCCCCTTCTTGCACCAGTTGCTCGATTCCCTTGTGGAAGGATTTTTGTTTCATAACGTTTTTAGCAGAAACTTTCATGAAAATTTCAGGGGTAAAGGTCGGTAGCGGCTCAAATTCAAACTTGTTCTTACCTACGGTCAAGGTATCTCCTACCTGATAGGTCCCTGTATCGTAAACCCCGATAATGTCACCCGCTACTGCATTTTCCACATTCTCACGAGATTCTGCCATGAACTGGGTCACGTTGGACAACTTAGCTCCCTTGCCTGTACGAGGCAGGTTGACCGCCATACCACGTTCAAATTCGCCTGAAACCACACGGACAAAGGCGATGCGGTCACGGTGACGAGGGTCCATGTTGGCTTGGATTTTGAAAACAAAACCTGAAAAATCTTTGTTGAGCGGGTCAATGACATCCCCTGTCGTTGTCTTGTGACCATGTGGCTCTGGAGCAAATTCCAAGAAGGTATCCAGGAAAGTCTGTACACCAAAGTTTGTCAGGGCTGAGCCGAAGAAAACAGGTGTCAAATCGCCGTCCAAAATTGCCTGTTCTGAAAATTCATTCCCAGCTTCCGCCAAAAGTTCAATATCATCCAGAACTTGGGCATAGAATGGGTTAGACCCAAAGAGCTTGTCACCCTCGTCCAAGCTTGCAAATCGCTCATCACCTCGGTAGAGTTCCAAGCGTTTGTTATGGAGATCATAGAGTCCCTCGAAAGATTTCCCCATACCGATTGGCCAGTTCATTGGATAGCTGGCAATGCCCAAGACTTCTTCCAACTCTTGTAGCAAATCAAGCGGCTCACGGCCATCACGGTCCAACTTGTTGATAAAAGTGAAAACAGGAATGTTGCGGTGCTTCACAACCTCAAAGAGCTTTTTGGTCTGGGCCTCGATACCTTTGGCAGAGTCCACCACCATGACAGCCGCATCCACCGCCATCAAGGTACGATAGGTATCCTCAGAGAAGTCCTCGTGCCCTGGTGTATCCAAGATATTGACACGCTTGTCTGCGTAGTCAAACTGCATAACAGATGAGGTAACAGAGATACCACGTTGTTTCTCAATATCCATCCAGTCAGACTTGGCAAAATTACCAGTCTTTTTCCCCTTGACCGTACCTGCTTCACGAATCTCACCCCCAAAGTAGAGCAACTGCTCGGTAATGGTGGTCTTACCCGCGTCCGGGTGAGAGATAATCGCAAAGGTGCGGCGTTTCTTGATTTCTTCTTGTAGTGACATAATGTTTCCTTTTCATTTTTTTGTATTTTGATTCATAGCAGAGCTGAGCTCTTATCTTATTCGATTTACATTGGATTCATCCTTATTCTTTACTAGACAACTCTCTTATTATATCGGAAATAAGGGAATTTTTCAAACTATTGAAGAATAGGTCTACAGACCTATACTGTTGTATTATAAATATGTTACAATAAGTATGAGATGTATTCTATATACTAGAAAAAGAAAGATAAAATAATGAACAAAAAAATAAAAGGTTTATCAACCAAGGAAGTACAAGAACGTATTCAAAACCAGCAAACCAATCATTTTAAGACAAAGACCAGTGCCAGTAATTGGGAAATCTTCAGACGAAATGTGTTTACATCTTTTAACGCACTCAATTTTGCCATTTTCTTAGCCTTACTAGCTGTTCAGGCATGGTCCAACCTTTTCTTCTTCGGAGTTATTGTCCTCAACGCTGTTTCAGGAATGCTGACAGAATGGCGGGCACGACGAATGATTGACAAACTCAACCTGATGAACAAGGATTTTATCCGAGTTGTTCGTGACGGCGAGACAATCTCTATTGCACCAGAAGATATTGTCTTAGATGATGTTCTCTTGCTGTCTGCTGGCGAACAAGTTCCTAGTGATGCTATTGTTTTAGAAGGTATAGCCGAGGCAAACGAGGCCATGTTAACTGGTGAAAGCGACTTGATTGTGAAAAATACTGGGGCTGAATTATTGTCTGGTAGCTATCTAGTTAGCGGACAGATTTATGCAAAAGTCATCCATGTTGGCGCAGAAAACTATGCCAATAAGCTCATGCTTGAGGCGAAAACTCACAAACCTATCGTCTCTCGTATTCTTTACAATATGGATAAAATTGCTAAATTTACAGGAAAAATTATCATTCCATTCGGACTGGCTCTTTTTCTAGAAGCCTTTTTCATCAAACTTCTTCCCTTAAAAGACTCAGTTATTACCAGCTCTACTGCCCTACTAGGTATGTTACCAAAGGGAATTGCTCTGCTAACCATCACTTCTCTCTTAACTGCCGTTATCAAACTGGGAATGAAAAATGTCCTCGTACAAGAAATGTATTCCGTCGAAACACTTGCCCGAGTTGATGTTCTTTGTTTGGATAAGACCGGAACGATTACTCAGGGGAAAATGACCGTCGAAAACCTGCTCCCCTTAACCGACCATTATTCACTTGGCACTATTCAACAGTTACTCGCTACTTATATCCAGACAAGTGAGGATACTAATTCAACAGCTCAGGCCATTCGAAAAGAATATGGTGATTTAGAGCACCACTATAAAGCTAGTCACATCATTCCATTTTCTAGTGATAGAAAATGGGGAGCAATGACAATAGAAAACATTGGTCGCATTTTTCTAGGGGCACCAGAAATGTTACTAACACAAAATCCTCCTTCTGTTTCTGAGGCACAGGCTCGTGGTTCCCGTGTCCTGATTCTTGCGCTTAGCCAACAGTCCCTTCCTTCTTCTCAAAATCAGCTACCTGAGAATATTGAACCTCTAGCTCTATTAGAAATTGCCGACCCAATCCGAGAAGATGCCGCAGAAACACTAGCCTATCTTCGCTCGCAAGAAGTGATACTAAAAATAATCTCTGGTGACAATCCTGTGACGGTCTCACACATTGCTAAGGAAGCTGGATTTGCTGACTACGATAGCTATATCGATTGTTCCAAAGTTGACGACGAAGAACTAATTGCCAGAGCTGAAACAACCGCCATTTTCGGTCGCGTATCCCCACATCAGAAAAAATTACTCATCCAAACCCTCAAAGCACAGGGACATACTACTGCAATGACCGGTGATGGGGTCAATGATATTCTTGCACTACGCGAAGCTGATTGTTCCATTGTTATGGCAGAAGGCGATCCCGCTACCAGACAAATCGCTAATCTAGTCCTCCTAGATTCTGAATTTCGAGATATTCCTGAGATTCTCTTTGAGGGACGACGCGTTGTTAATAACATCTCCCACATTGCTCCCATCTTTCTTATCAAAACAATCTACTCTTTCTTACTTGGCCTTATCTGTATCGCTAGTATCGCCCTAGGTAAAGCAGAATATTTGTTAGTTTTCCCATTTATTCAGATACAAATGACCCTCATTGGTCAATTTGTTGAAGGTTTTCCTCCTTTTATCCTAACTTTTGAACGAAATATCCGCCCCGTAGAAAAACATTTTCTCAGAAAATCTCTTCTCTTAGCCCTACCAAATGCTCTTATGGTTGTTCTCAGTGTCCTTATTTTCCATTTAATGCAAGTCTTTGGATACTTAAACTTGCATGACATGCAAACACTCTCTTATTATGTTCTTGGTTCAACAGGTCTACTGGCTGTCATTCGTGCCTGTTTGCCACTGACAAAAGCTCGACTGGCTCTTATTATTTATTCCGTTTTCGGTTTCTTCATCAGCTCCCATTTCCTACATGATCTGATTGAAATTCACCCCCTAAACAGTCACACATTGCCAATCTATTCTGGATTAATGCTTATTTTTATCCCTGTCTTTTTCTGGATTAGCTACAAACAAGGCGCATTTAAAAACTAAAATAAGAGGCTGGGCAAAAACTAGCTTCTCACATATAAAAAACGAGCAATTCCAATTAGGAGTTGCTCGTTTTCCATTTCATGCTTTATAATTATAATAACGACAAAACAACTAGAAAGGCATGAAAATGTATAAACAGTATAACACAAATCAGTTAAGTTTGGAATTAAATATTGCTT
>NZ_JAOTGL010000052.1:0-5453 GCF_044427045.1 Streptococcus sp. 2022WUSS135 | reverse complement strand
AAAAAGTGTTGACAAGTCCATCAGAAGATGATAGAATAATTGAGTTGTCTCTTGAGGAACTAGTCAACAGCGAAACGAAAAAAAGTTTCAAAAAAGTGTTGACAAAGTTTCTAAGAAATGATAAACTAAGATAGTTGTCGCGAGAGAGCGACAACGAACAAGACCTTTGAAAATTAAAGAAGACGAACCAAACGTGCAGGGTGATTTATCTAATGATAAATCGTCAATGACAAAACAAAACAATAAAACGGAAAGCTAGTGATAGCTTGAGTTTGAATCAAAACTTTTTATGAGAGTTTGATCCTGGCTCAGGACGAACGCTGGCGGCGTGCCTAATACATGCAAGTAGAACGCTGAAGTCTGGTGCTTGCACTAGACGGATGAGTTGCGAACGGGTGAGTAACGCGTAGGTAACCTGCCTCATAGCGGGGGATAACTATTGGAAACGATAGCTAATACCGCATAATAGTATTTACCGCATGGTAGATGCTTGAAAGGAGCAACTGCTTCACTATGAGATGGACCTGCGTTGTATTAGCTAGTTGGTGAGGTAACGGCTCACCAAGGCATCGATACATAGCCGACCTGAGAGGGTGATCGGCCACACTGGGACTGAGACACGGCCCAGACTCCTACGGGAGGCAGCAGTAGGGAATCTTCGGCAATGGGGGCAACCCTGACCGAGCAACGCCGCGTGAGTGAAGAAGGTTTTCGGATCGTAAAGCTCTGTTGTAAGAGAAGAACGTGTGTGAGAGTGGAAAGTTCACACAGTGACGGTATCTTACCAGAAAGGGACGGCTAACTACGTGCCAGCAGCCGCGGTAATACGTAGGTCCCGAGCGTTGTCCGGATTTATTGGGCGTAAAGCGAGCGCAGGCGGTTTGATAAGTCTGAAGTAAAAGGCTGTGGCTTAACCATAGTACGCTTTGGAAACTGTCAAACTTGAGTGCAGAAGGGGAGAGTGGAATTCCATGTGTAGCGGTGAAATGCGTAGATATATGGAGGAACACCGGTGGCGAAAGCGGCTCTCTGGTCTGTAACTGACGCTGAGGCTCGAAAGCGTGGGGAGCGAACAGGATTAGATACCCTGGTAGTCCACGCCGTAAACGATGAGTG
Source organism: Streptococcus sp. 2022WUSS135 (assembly GCF_044427045.1). Lineage (NCBI taxonomy): Bacteria > Bacillati > Bacillota > Bacilli > Lactobacillales > Streptococcaceae > Streptococcus > Streptococcus sp. 2022WUSS135. The sequence continues at coordinate 4,337 of NZ_JAOTGL010000052.1, read as the reverse complement.
CTAGGTGTTGGGTCCTTTCCGGGACTCAGTGCCGCAGCTAACGCATTAAGCACTCCGCCTGGGGAGTACGACCGCAAGGTTGAAACTCAAAGGAATTGACGGGGGCCCGCACAAGCGGTGGAGCATGTGGTTTAATTCGAAGCAACGCGAAGAACCTTACCAGGTCTTGACATCCCAGTGACCGTCCTAGAGATAGGATTTTTCTTCGGAACACTGGTGACAGGTGGTGCATGGTTGTCGTCAGCTCGTGTCGTGAGATGTTGGGTTAAGTCCCGCAACGAGCGCAACCCCTATTGTTAGTTGCCATCATTCAGTTGGGCACTCTAGCGAGACTGCCGGTAATAAACCGGAGGAAGGTGGGGATGACGTCAAATCATCATGCCCCTTATGACCTGGGCTACACACGTGCTACAATGGCTGGTACAACGAGTCGCAAGTCGGTGACGGCAAGCTAATCTCTTAAAGCCAGTCTCAGTTCGGATTGTAGGCTGCAACTCGCCTACATGAAGTCGGAATCGCTAGTAATCGCGGATCAGCACGCCGCGGTGAATACGTTCCCGGGCCTTGTACACACCGCCCGTCACACCACGAGAGTTTGTAACACCCGAAGTCGGTGAGGTAACCTTTTAGGAGCCAGCCGCCTAAGGTGGGATAGATGATTGGGGTGAAGTCGTAACAAGGTAGCCGTATCGGAAGGTGCGGCTGGATCACCTCCTTTCTAAGGAAATGGAAACCTGTACGTGAGTCTTCTTTAATTTTGAGAGGTCTTGTGGGGCCTTAGCTCAGCTGGGAGAGCGCCTGCTTTGCACGCAGGAGGTCAGCGGTTCGATCCCGCTAGGCTCCATAGGATAGGAATCCTACTAAACTGAATAGCAGTGAAGTTGAATTCACGACTAACTTCTTAGGAAAATAGATAATCTTCCTTGTGTGTAAGACACACAGCGTCAGATTTCTAATTTTCTCCAGAAGTTTCGCAGAAGCGACCGTCGTTCATATCCTAAACTTGTCCATTGAAAATTGAATATCTATCAAACATTCCTAAACGTATGTAACAGTACGTATAGAAATAGTAACAAGAAAATAAACCGAAAACGCTGTGAATATTTAATGAGTTTTCTAATTTTTGAAAAAATTAGGTTAATAAGGTTAAGTTAATAAGGGCGCACGGTGGATGCCTTGGCACTAGAAGCCGATGAAGGACGTGACTAACGACGAAATGCCTTGGGGAGCTGTAAGTAAGCAATGATCCAGGGATGTCCGAATGGGGGAACCCGGCAGGTAATGCCTGTCACTCACTACTGTTAAGGTAGTGAAGAGGAAGACGCAGTGAACTGAAACATCTAAGTAGCTGCAGGAAGAGAAAGCAAAAGCGATTGCCTTAGTAGCGGCGAGCGAAACGGCAGGAGGGCAAACCGAGGAGTTTACTCCTCGGGGTTGTAGGACTGCAATGTGGACTTAAAGAGTATAGAAGAACTACCTGGGAAGGTAGGCCAAAGAGAGTAAAAGCCTCGTATTTGAAATATTCTTTATACCTAGCAGTATCCTGAGTACGGCGAGACACGCGAAATCTCGTCGGAATCCGGGAGGACCATCTCCCAACCCTAAATACTCTCTAGTGACCGATAGTGAACCAGTACCGTGAGGGAAAGGTGAAAAGTACCCCGGAAGGGGAGTGAAATAGAACCTGAAACCGTGTGCCTACAACAAGTTCGAGCCCGTTAATGGGTGAGAGCGTGCCTTTTGTAGAATGAACCGGCGAGTTACGATATGATGCGAGGTTAAGTTGAAGAGACGGAGCCGTAGGGAAACCGAGTCTTAATAGGGCGGATTAGTATTATGTCGTAGACCCGAAACCATGTGACCTACCCATGAGCAGGTTGAAGGTGCGGTAAGACGCACTGGAGGACCGAACCAGGGCACGTTGAAAAGTGCTTGGATGACTTGTGGGTAGCGGAGAAATTCCAAACGAACTTGGAGATAGCTGGTTCTCTCCGAAATAGCTTTAGGGCTAGCGTCGACATTTGAGAATCTTGGAGGTAGAGCACTGTTTGGATGAGGGGGCCATCTCGGTTTACTGATTTCAGATAAACTCCGAATGCCAATGATTTATGGTCGGCAGTCAGACTGCGAGTGCTAAGATCCGTAGTCGAAAGGGAAACAGCCCAGACCACCAGCTAAGGTCCCAAAATAATTGTTAAGTGGAAAAGGATGTGGGGTTGCACAGACAACTAGGATGTTAGCTTAGAAGCAGCTATTCATTCAAAGAGTGCGTAATAGCTCACTAGTCGAGTGACCCTGCGCCGAAAATGTACCGGGGCTAAAACAATTTACCGAAGCTGTGGATAACACTTTTAGTGTTATGGTAGGAGAGCGTTCTATGTGTGAAGAAGGTATACCGTGAGGAGTGCTGGAACGCATAGAAGTGAGAATGCCGGTATGAGTAGCGAAAGATGGGTGAGAATCCCATCCACCGTAAGACTAAGGTTTCCAGGGGAAGGCTCGTCCGCCCTGGGTTAGTCGGGACCTAAGGAGAGACCGAAGGGTGTATCCGATGGACAACAGGTTGATATTCCTGTACTAGAGTATGAAGTGATGGAGGGACGCAGTAGGCTAACTAAAGCGGGCGATTGGAAGTGCCCGTCTAAGCAGTGAGGTGTGATATGAGTTAAATGCTTGTATCTGTAACATTGAGCTGTGATGGGGAGCGAAGTTAAGTAGCGAAGTTAGTGACGTCACACTGCCGAGAAAAGCTTCTAGCGATGTATCATACTCTACCCGTACCGCAAACCGACACAGGTAGTCGAGGCGAGTAGCCTCAGGTGAGCGAGAGAACTCTCGTTAAGGAACTCGGCAAAATGACCCCGTAACTTCGGGAGAAGGGGTGCTGACTTACAGTCAGCCGCAGTGAATAGGCCCAAGCAACTGTTTATCAAAAACACAGCTCTCTGCTAAATCGTAAGATGATGTATAGGGGGTGACGCCTGCCCGGTGCTGGAAGGTTAAGAGGAGGGTTTAGCGTAAGCGAAGATCTGAATTGAAGCCCCAGTAAACGGCGGCCGTAACTATAACGGTCCTAAGGTAGCGAAATTCCTTGTCGGGTAAGTTCCGACCCGCACGAAAGGCGTAATGATTTGGGCACTGTCTCAACGAGAGACTCGGTGAAATTTTAGTACCTGTGAAGATGCAGGTTACCCGCGACAGGACGGAAAGACCCCATGGAGCTTTACTGCAGTTTGATATTGAGTATCTGTACCACATGTACAGGATAGGTAGGAGCCTATGAAGTCGGGACGCCAGTTTCGATGGAGGCGCTGTTGGGATACTACCCTTGTGTTATGGCTACTCTAACCCGGATAGGTTATCCCTATCGGAGACAGTGTCTGACGGGCAGTTTGACTGGGGCGGTCGCCTCCTAAAAGGTAACGGAGGCGCCCAAAGGTTCCCTCAGAATGGTTGGAAATCATTCGCAGAGTGTAAAGGTATAAGGGAGCTTGACTGCGAGAGCTACAACTCGAGCAGGGACGAAAGTCGGGCTTAGTGATCCGGTGGTTCCGTATGGAAGGGCCATCGCTCAACGGATAAAAGCTACCCTGGGGATAACAGGCTTATCTCCCCCAAGAGTTCACATCGACGGGGAGGTTTGGCACCTCGATGTCGGCTCGTCGCATCCTGGGGCTGTAGTCGGTCCCAAGGGTTGGGCTGTTCGCCCATTAAAGCGGCACGCGAGCTGGGTTCAGAACGTCGTGAGACAGTTCGGTCCCTATCCGTCGCGGGCGTAGGAAATTTGAGAGGATCTGCTCCTAGTACGAGAGGACCAGAGTGGACTTACCGCTGGTGTACCAGTTGTCTTGCCAAAGGCATCGCTGGGTAGCTATGTAGGGACGGGATAAACGCTGAAAGCATCTAAGTGTGAAACCCACCTCAAGATGAGATTTCCCATAACTTTATGTTAGTAAGAGCCCTGAGAGATGATCAGGTAGATAGGTTGGAAGTGGAAGTGTGGCGACACATGTAGCGGACCAATACTAATCGCTCGAGGACTTATCCAAATTAAGTAATGAGAACGTTAAGAAAAGCGTATGATTTTAGGAAATCAACGCGGAAGTCGGTTAGACTTCAAGGCGATTTATCTAAATCACTAGCTTTTTAGTTCGAATACAATTACTTATTAAAACCGAAGTCAATATTGACAGCGTTGGTAAAACTTGTTAGAATATAGATATTCAATTTTGAGTTGACAAGACTCAGTAGTTAAGTGACGATAGCCTAGGAGATACACCTGTACCCATGCCGAACACAGCAGTTAAGCCCTAGAACGCCTGAAGTAGTTGGGGGTT
>NZ_JAOTGL010000051.1:0-5475 GCF_044427045.1 Streptococcus sp. 2022WUSS135 | reverse complement strand
AAGCAATATTTAATTCCAAACTTAACTGATTTGTGTTATACTGTTTATACATTTTCATGCCTTTCTAGTTGTTTTGTCGTTATTATAATTATAAAGCATGAAATGGAAAACGAGCAACTCCTAATTGGAATTGCTCGTTTTTTATATGTGAGAAGCTAGTTTTTGCCCAGCCTCTGGTTTTATGCAAACAAAGCAATGATTCCGACCACCAAATAGCAGACCAGTTTGTAGGTTTCGTTGATGAGGATAAGGTTGATAGGGCGTTGCTCAAAGATGTAGTTCTTCAATGAAGCAAGCGCCGCAATCACGCCCATGCCACCAGCTGCGTGGAGTGGTGAAACATCAAGGGTCTTGATGAAGAAAATCGCCACAACAGCAGTCAGCACTTCAATCGCCAAGGAAATCATCATTTCCTTCTGACCATTTTTCCCAGCTTGACGGTCAGCTTCTACCTTGGCCATATCAATGCCAGAGGCTTCGATCCAAGCATCACGGAAAATCAAACCATACCACAAACCACCAATAGCAAAGGCAATCAGCCCTGCCACAATTCCAAAAATAAGTGTCATACGTTCTCCTTTTACTTGTACGGACAAATTGATAGATCTAAGGATAACATAGATTGTATAGGCGGTCAAGTTTTTCAGCTGGAACATAGTGAGTGCCTATTTTCAGTCAACCTATGCTATAATAAAACCATGGAACATAATGATATTGTATATGGCGTACATGCTGTAGTGGAGAGTTTGGAGGCCAACACCGGCAACAAACTCTACATTCAGGATGATTTGCGCGGAAAAAATGTAGAAAAAATCAAGGCCCTGGCGGCAGAGAAGAAGGTGTCGATTTCTTGGACGCCGAAGAAGACCCTATCCGACATGACAGAAGGTGCCGTCCACCAAGGCTTTGTCCTACGGGTCTCTGAGTTTGCCTATGCAGACCTTTCAGACATTCTGGAAAAAGCAGAGCAGGAAGACAATCCTCTCATTCTCATCTTGGACGGTCTGACAGACCCCCACAACTTGGGCTCGATTTTACGGACCGCAGATGCCACTCAGGTAGCAGGCATCATCATTCCCAAGCACCGAGCAGTTGGCGTGACGCCTGTTGTGGCTAAGACATCTACAGGTGCGGTGGCCCATGTCCCAATCGCCCGAGTGACCAATCTCAGCCAAACCCTTGATAAGCTTAAGGAGGCAGGTTTCTGGGTATTTGGTACCGATATGAACGGAACCCCAAGCCACAAGTGGAATACGGCTGGCAAACTAGCCCTCATTATTGGTAACGAAGGTAAAGGGATTTCCAGTAATATCAAAAAGCAGGTGGATGAGATGATTACCATTCCTATGAAGGGTCATGTCCAATCTCTCAACGCCAGCGTAGCAGCAGCTGTGCTGATGTATGAAGTATTTCGGAAGAAAATCTAAATGAAAGAAAAAGTTCTCATTGTAGATGGCTACAACATGATTGCCTTTTGGCAGGCCACCAAGCAAGATTTTAAAAAGGGAGACTTGGATGCGGCCAGAACGACCTTGCTTCGAACCTTGTCTCACTACGCAGCCTTTGAGCAAATCGAGGTAATTTGTGTCTTTGATGCCCACCATGTACCAGGTCTTCGTCAGCAGTATGACGAATACAAGGTATCGGTCATTTTTACAGAGGAGGAAGAGACGGCAGATAGCTACATCGAACGACTCAGTGCCCAGCTCAATAGTGACCGTCGCAAGCAGGTTTCCGTCGCAACCAGCGACCTCAACGAACAATGGGTGGTCTTTTCACAAGGGGCCTTACGGGTTTCGGCGCGTGAGTTGGAGGAAAGAACCAGGGTCATCAAAAAGGACTTGGACAAGTTTGTGGACCAGGTAGAACTCTACACCCCACGGCTCAATCCCTGGTCAGATGGGAATTTTCAAGCCTTAAAAGAAATGATGGAGGAAATGAAAGAGTGACATTTACAATCGTAACCGATTCGACATCGGATTTGCCAATCAGCTGGGTCCAAGAAAACGATGTGACCGTTCTTGGTTTGACCATTAACCTAGACGGCGTAACCTATGAAACCGTTGGGGAAAACCGCTTGACCTCAGCAGATTTGCTGGAGAAAATGGCTTCTGGCAGTCAACCTACGACCAGTCAGGTCAATGTTGGTCAGTTTGAAGAAGTTTTTGAAGCGGCAGCCAAGGAAGGTCAAGAGGTGCTTTATCTCGCTTTCTCAGCAGCTCTTTCAGGGACCTACCAGAGTGCAGTCATTGCACGAGATATGGTTATGGATCAATATCCAGAAGCAGTCATCACCATCGTTGATACAAAGGCAGCGACCATTGGAGAAGGTTACTTGGTCATGAAGGCCGTTGAGGCGCGTGCTGAGGGTAAGACTTTGGCGGAAACTAAGGCAATCGTAGAAGATTTGGTACCGCGCTTACGGACCTACCTCTTGGTCGATGACCTTAACCACCTGGTGCGTGGTGGTCGCTTATCGAAAACAGCAGGCCTTATTGGTGGCTTAGTGAATATCAAACCTCTGCTTTCACTAGATGTAGAAGGGAAACTTGTGCCTATTGCTAAAATCCGTGGTCGTAAAAAAGGAATCAAAGAAATGTTGAACCTGACCTTGGACAACTTGGATCATTCTACAGTTATGGTAGCCTATACAGGCGATGTTGAAGCAGCAGAGGGCGTCAAATCTAGTTTATTGGAAGACGACCGTGTTTCTGATGTTCTATTGACAGAATTAGGACCAGTTATTGCCACTCATACAGGGACAGGAGTCCTAGCTATTTTATCAATTGGGACAGAAATGAGAGCCTAGATTCTAAGGGATATTTCTTGCAAAGATGTATTCCTTTTTGTGTGACAGCGAACTATTGTAGAATAGGACAATCAAAAGGAGATAAGATGTCACTAATCATCAGAAGAGAAGAAGAAAAGGATCATCGGGCGGTTGAAGAGCCAACACGGGAGGCTTTTTGGAATGTCTTTCGTCCGTCAGTTTATCTTTTATTACATCGTTAACTCGTTTTGCCGTACTCCAGTACTGTCTGCAACTCGTTGCCTTGTACTAAAAGTAAACTGAAGGACTATTATCTGAGTGCTACTGAGCATCTGATTGTGCATCAATTACGAAAGCAAAAACAGGTCATAAAAGACCTCAATCTTGTGGCGGAAGCCGACGGTCAGCTGGTGGGGCATATCCTCTATGTGGTGTCGGAGATTACAGCGGACGGCGCTCGCCTGCCCAGTCTGACCTTTGGTCCCTTTAGCATCTCGCCAGACTAGCAAGGCCGCGGTTACGGTCAGGCACTTTTGGAGTATTCGCTGGCTTTGGCGGAAAATAGCGGAGCAGTCTTGGTGGCCATTACAGGCTCTCCTGATTACTACAGTCGATTTGGTTTTGTCAAGGGGAAGGAGGTCGGCGTTCGTTATCAGGCGGACCCAGAAGCTGATTATTTCTTGGTCAAGTTGTTCCGACCAGAAGTTCTGGAAGGCCGGGACTGGTGGTTTACAGATCCGCCGGGTTACACGGTGGATGAATTGGTCTTGGAAGAATTTGATAAGACCTTCCCTTATAAAGAGAAGCTGGTCTTACCTGGACAGCTAGGTCAGTAGGAAAAGTAAACCTGATAAGGCTTTCATTCTCAGCAGCTCTGCTATCTTTCAAAAAATAAAAAAAGTAAAGTAAAATAGCTTGACGGAGACTAGTAGATTTGATAAAATGGTAGACGGTATTGTTTACCCCATTTGAAAGGCCCCGGAACCTTCCAAATACCCGCGGACCGGAACATCCGCCCAGTAAACAAAAACGATTCGTATAGGAGAAATCATGAACAAAACAACATTTATGGCTAAACCAGGCCAAGTTGAACGTAAATGGTATGTAGTAGACGCTACTGATGTACCTCTTGGACGCCTTTCAGCAGTAGTTGCTAGCGTTCTTCGCGGTAAAAACAAACCAACTTTCACACCTCACACTGATACTGGTGACTTCGTTATCGTTATCAACGCTGAGAAAGTGAAATTGACTGGTAAAAAAGCAACTGATAAAGTATACTACACTCACTCATTGCACCCAGGTGGTTTGAAATCTATCACTGCAGGTGAACTTCGTTCTAAGAACGCTGTTCGTTTGATTGAAAAATCAGTTAAGGGTATGCTTCCACACAACACTCTTGGTCGTGCACAAGGCATGAAACTGAAAGTGTTTGTAGGTGGCGAGCACACTCACGCTGCACAACAACCAGAAGTACTTGATATTTCAGGTCTTATCTAAGGGAAAGGACGTAATCTAAATGGCACAAGCACAATACACAGGTACTGGTCGTCGCAAAAACGCGGTTGCACGCGTACGTTTGGTCCCAGGTACTGGTAAAATCACAGTAAACAAAAAAGATGTAGAAGAGTACATCCCACACGCTGACCTTCGTTTGGTTATCAACCAGCCATTCGCAATTACTTCAACCCAAGGTTCATACGATGTTTTCGTCAACGTGAACGGTGGTGGTTACGGTGGCCAATCAGGTGCGATCCGTCACGGTATCGCGCGTGCATTGCTTCAAGTTGACCCAGATTTCCGCGATTCATTGAAACGCGCAGGTCTTCTTACACGTGACGCTCGTATGGTTGAACGTAAGAAACCGGGTCTTAAGAAAGCACGTAAAGCTAGCCAGTTCTCAAAACGTTAATCAAAACCTTATTATACCAACGATTGTGGCACCTTTTTGGTGTCAGTTGGTGTTAATTATAGTGATAAGTCGTTTAAGAGACTTAAAGCATCGGCATCTTGCTGGTGCTTTTTTTCTGGCATCAATTCTAGATAATACTGTTGTGTTGTTAAGATTGAGTTATGACCTAGACGACGAGAAATATAGTCTAGGCTAATATCTTTTGAAAAGAGAAATGAGGCATGCGTGTCACGAAGTCCATGAAATGTCGTTTTTGTTAATCCCAACTGTTTTAACAGCTTTTGAAGTTGACCAGCTTGCTTGAATCCATTCCAATCAAAGATATAGCCTTCTTTTGTTTGTGCAAGTTTTGTCACAGCTTGATAAACATCTTCGTTGATGGAAATATCACGCTTAGAATGTTTGGTTTTAAGCTGGGTATCGTCATTAGTTGGACTAATTGATCGAAGAATTTTGATACCATATTCAAAAATATCTTCTTTTTTAATTCCTAAAAGTTCTCCATGTCTTGCTCCTGTCTCAAGGGCGAGAACAACAAGAACATTAAATTCATCCTCTGTATGACTTAGGCAGTATTGTCTGAGTTTTTTAAATTCTGTGATAGATAGTGGAATATTTCGTTTAGCTTGTTCTTGCCCTTTTGCTTTTAAAAGATGACCAAAGTCATTGCTAATCAAACCACGAGCATACGCATATTTCAATGAACCACGGATTTTAAGAACAAGTTCTTTTACTGTTTTTTTAGAGTGGGTTTCAGCATATTGGTCGATTTCTTTTGCATGACGAGATCGTCAAG
>NZ_JAOTGL010000050.1:0-5512 GCF_044427045.1 Streptococcus sp. 2022WUSS135 | reverse complement strand
GAGCAGAGCAGAGCAGAGCAGAGCAGAGCAGAGCAGAGCAGAGCAGAGCAGAGCAGAGCAGAGCAGAGCAGAGCAGAGCAGAGCAGAGCAGAGCAGAGCAGAGCAGAGCAGAGCAGAGCAGAGCAGAAGCTTGGAGAATACACTCAAGTTGAAAAGCTAGACCTAACTTCAAAAGATGTTTTATCAGACAATATTACAAAAATTGGTCAGCTTTTTCCTGAGGTTCTGACAGAAAGTAGTGATGAAAATGGCAGGTTGCGTCCAGCTATTGACTTTGAAAAGCTACGACAATTCCTTTCAAGAGACATTGTAGAGGGACGGGAATCCTATGAGTTTACCTGGGTCGGAAAACGTGGAGCGATTGCCGAGGCTGGTAAACCGACCCACAAGACCCTCCGACCAGATCTTGAGGAAAGTGTTGATTTTGACAAGTCTGAAAATATCTTTATAACAGGGGATAACCTTGAAGTCCTCAAGGTCTTACAGGAGTCTTATCTGGGCAAGATTGATATGATTTACATCGACCCGCCTTACAATACAGGGAAGGACTTTGTCTACTCGGATAAATTCCAGATGAGTGAGGAAGAACTGGCAGATGAAATGGACCTGCGAGATGATGACGGTTTGCAACGAGTGGGCTTGACCAAGAATGAAAAATCCTCCGCCTGCTATCACTCTGACTGGCTCAATATGATGTACCCTCGCCTAGTTCTTGCCCGAAACCTCCTCAAAGACAGTGGTGTTATCTTTATCTCCATTGACGACAACGAACAAGCCAACCTCAAAGCTATCTGTGATGAGATATTTGGGGAGGAGAATTTTGTCGGCTCTCTTATTCATCAAAGAGCTAAGGGAGGAGGACAGGCAAAATTTGTAGTAAAAGGACATGACGTCATTCATGTTTATGCAAGAAGAATAGAATTTCTATCTCCGTTAGTCAAACCCAAAGTTATTCAGGGAAAAATCATTTCAAAGAATGGTATAGATTATCTAAAGAATGATGACATATATCGAAAACAATTTGGGAAGTATGAAAAAGGAACAGAAAGACGACTTTATTATGAAGATGCTTTAGAAGTAAAAGGGCAAAAAATAAAAGACGAAATTGATAATAGACTTTCAGCGGGGGAGATCTTTTTAGAAGAAAGAGAAAATGGGAAACATATTTTATATAGCTTGACCCCAGTTTCAGAAGCAACTTCTAAGCTATACTCAATAATAAAAGTATTATCAGAAGAGGGAAAGAATCGTTTGGAAGATTTAGGAATTGATGAGTTATTTTCCTATCCTAAACCGACAGATTTAATAAAGCAGATTGTACAGACTCATAATAGAAAACAGATGCTAATCCTCGACTTCTTCGCTGGTTCTGCAACTACTGCTGATGCCGTTATGCAGTTGAACGCTGAAGACGGTGGTAATCGTAAGTATATTCTCTGTACGCTGGACGAGCATGTAGCAGACAAGTCGGCTGCTAAAGAAGCGGGCTATGAAACCATTGATCAAATTTCTCGTGTGCGAATCCGTCGGGCTGCTACAAAGATTCAGGAAGAACATCCAGAAACAGTTGGCAAGCAAGACTTTGGCTTTCGAGCTTACAAGCTGGACACTTCCAACTTCAAAGATGTCAGCCAAACACCAGATAGCTTTAGCCAAGAAAGCCTATTTGACAGTGTTTCCAACATCAAAGACGGTCGGACAGATCTTGACTTGCTCTTCCAAATTATGCTGACTTGGGGTATGGAGTTGTCGCTTTCAATCACGAAAACTCAAATTGACGATACAGATGTTTACAATGTGGCAGACGGTGCCTTGATTGCTTGCTTTGCAGATGAGATTTCAGAAAGCGTCCTCCGTCAAATCGCCAAAGAAGAACCACTCCGTGCTGTCTTCAAGGACGAATCTTTTGTCAACTCCGCAGCAAAAATCAACCTAGGCCAAATCTTCAAAGAGGAAGCACCAAATACCAAAGTGAAGGTGGTGTAGGAGATGAAACTTCAATTTAAACAACAGCAATTTCAGTTAGATGCGGTGGCCTCTGTTGTGGATATTTTTGCCGGTCAGGGTAAGCATAGCGGTTTTGATTACCACATGGATAAAGGTCAAGGAATGGATGCGGAACTGGATATGAATTTTATTGGTTTCCGCAATGCTCCCATCCAACTTTCGCAGGACACTATCAGCCAGCAGGTTCGAGCTAAGCAGCTCCGCTATGGCCTTAAACCATCTGAAAACTTGTCTATTCAAAAAGTGGATGGTCGTCCGTCTTACAATTTGACTATTGAGATGGAGACGGGGACAGGGAAGACCTACACCTATATCCGTACCCTGATGGAGCTCAATAAGCAGTATGGTTGGCTCAAGTTTATCATCGTGGTGCCGAGCATTGCTATTCGTGAGGGAGTGCTCAAGTCCTTTGAGATTATGGCGGACCATTTCCAGATGGAGTATGGCAAGAAGCCACGCTATTTTGTCTATGATTCTAGCCGTTTGGGAGAGCTGGACAAGTTTGCCAACTCCTCAGACATTCAGGTGATGATTATCAATTCGCAAGCCTTTAATGCCACTGGAGCAGATGCCCGTCGCATTCACACCGAGCAGGAAAGTTTCCGCTGGAGAAAGCCGATTGATGTCATTGCGGCGACCAATCCTATTTTGATTATCGATGAGCCCCAGTCGGTTGAGGGGAAAAAGACTAAAGAACGCTTGGAGGACTTCAAGCCCCTATTTACTCTCCGCTATTCAGCCACCCATAAGGACAAGCACGATATGATTTATCGTCTGGATGCCTTGGATGCCTACAATAAAAAGTTGGTCAAGAAGATTGCAGTTAAGACCGTGGAGCAGACAGCAACTACAGGGACACAAGGCTACCTTTATCTGCAAGAACTGGTTCCGCAAAAATCAGGGTCTCCTAAGGCTCGGATTGAGTTTGAAGTGCGGACCAAGTCAGGTAATGTCAAGCGTGTGACCAAATTGGTTGAGCAAAATTTTGCCCTCTTTGAAGAGTCAGGCAACCTACCAGCCTATCAGGACGGTTGGACTTTGAGCCATTTTGATGCGCGTGAAGGTGAAAATTCCATTCAAATCGGTGCCAATCGCAAACTCTATGTGGGTGAAGTGATTGGGGAAACCAATGAGGATGATATTCGTCGTATTCAGATAAGAGAAACCATTGCCAGTCACTTGCAAAAAGAAGAACGCCTTTACAAACGAGGCATTAAGGTGCTATCCCTTTTCTTCATTGATGAAGTTGCCAAGTATAAGTGCTACGACGGGCAAAGTGAAGCCTACAATGGAACCTATGCCCAGATTTTTGAAGAAGAATACGAAGCACAGGTCAAGGCTTTGTTGGCTGATTCTAATCTTCATGGCACAAATTATTGGCATTATCTCAATAAGCACCAAGAGGGCAATCCTGTTCACGCAGGTTATTTCTCCGTTGATAAGGTGAAAAAATCGGATAAGGTCAAGTTTGTGGACTATAAGTCTGCCACTGAGAAGAAAAATAACCAGTCCAACGATAAGGATGTCTATGATTTGATTATGAAGGACAAGGAACGACTCTTATCCTTTGAGGAACCTGTTCGCTTTATCTTCTCCCACTCAGCTCTCAAAGAAGGCTGGGACAATCCAAATGTCTTCCAGATTTGTACCTTGAAAAATACAGGTACAGAAACAGAAAAGCGGCAAAAGATTGGTCGTGGTATGCGTCTTGCCGTTGACCAAAAAGGTGTCCGTCAGGATGAGGAGCTTTTAGGAGCTGATGTTCATAATATTAACAAGTTGACCGTCATCGCCAATGAAAGCTATGAAGATTTTGCCAAGAACTTGCAAAGGGAACTCAAGGAAATTTTGGCTGACCGACCAAGCAAAGTGGAAGTGGACCTTTTTGTCGATAAGATCTTGGAAAACGAAGCTGGTCAAAAACTAGCTGTCACTCAAGAAATTGCAAAAGAGATTGAATACCAGTTGATTAAGCAAGATTATATTGACAGCAAGGGGAATCTGACCGCTACCTATTTTGAACAAAAAGAAACAAGTCAGTTTACTCTATCTGAAAATCTGGCAGGTTATGAAGTGGCTGTAAAAGATATTCTAGAAACGATTTATGATGCCAATCGTTACAAGATTGAACGTGAAAATGATTCGGAAGTGGTTTTTGCAAGAGAAATCAACCCTGATAACTACAATCGTCAAGAGTTTAAACGTTTGTGGGAGAGTATTCATCACAAGTCTACCTACTATGTGGAGTTTGATGATGAGGAGTTGATTGAAAAGTCCGTTAAGGCTCTAAATGAAGCCCTCTTTCTTAAAAAGCCAAGCTATATGATTACAGAGGCAGAAGCAAGAGAAATGAAGGCTGAACAAGGTTTGGATTTCAAGGTCAATAAGGACGGCAAGCGTCAGGCTGAGTTAGACAAGTCATCTATTCAACTCCGCTATGATTTGCTAGGAGAAATCGCCAGTCGCACGGAGTTGAAACGGAAAACAGTTGCCAATATCTTGAAACAGATCTCACCAAGCAAGTTTGACATGTTTGCCTATAACTCTGAGGCATTTATTCAACAAGCTAGCAGACTCATCAATGAGCAAAAGGCGAGTCAAGTGATTGAGCATATCCGCTACAATATCCTAGAGGAAACTTTTGATAGTTCCATTTTTACGGACAATCCTTTGAGTGGTAAGGTGTCAGATGCCAATATGCTCAAGTCTGAGAAGGGCGTTTACAATTATGTGAAGGTTGATTCTGGAACGGAGAGGAAGTTCAAAGAGGACTTGGAGCGATTCGACGATGTCATGGTCTATGCCAAATTGCCTAGCAAGTTTAAGATTTCTACGCCGCTGGGTGATTACAATCCAGACTGGGCTATTGCCTTCCGAGATGGTTCGGTCAAGCATGTCTACTTCGTAGCTGAAACCAAGGGTTCTATGTCAACCTTGCAATTGAAGGGGGCAGAGTTGGCTAAGATTGAGTGTGCTAAGGCCCACTTTAAAGCCTTGAAGGAAAAAGGATTGATTGCGGATGATAGGATTTATGATGTGGTTGATTCCTATGAAAAATTATTAGAAATCGTGAGAGGATAGGTTGCTGAGTAATCCTTCTCGCCACTGAAGGAGAATATTTATGGGTGCGTTTCTATTTTTTACATTTGCGATTTATTATCTGCTGGTCATTGTCGCCATAGTCAAGGCTTTGTTTGGATTTTCAACAAGTGATGATTGCTGATTTGGAGAGGAGTTTTGAGCAATTGTATATTGAGTATAAATAAAGAGACTGGGCAAAAAGACCAATGTCATTAAGTTAAGCAACTAAGCAATTGAAGAAACTATTCCCGTCTGAGCAGTTCATGACAAAACGGGAATAGTTTTTGTATTTAGGGCGCACAAAAAGGAGGTTTTTTAACCCAATTTTTCAACTATTATGTTACTCTATAAGTGAAGCTTACAGGTACCTTGCTTTTTATCTTTCTTTGGAAGGTTCGATTAGGTCGGACGATGGATAAATGTT
>NZ_JAOTGL010000049.1:0-6426 GCF_044427045.1 Streptococcus sp. 2022WUSS135 | reverse complement strand
ATATATTTCTCTAAAAGGTCATCGTTTCCCTCTATTACCGTATCCCATTGTTCAGATTCGGTAAAGTTCGTCACACACATATTAGGATACAGTTCTACCTTCTGTTTGATTACAATTTCGGCAGAAAGTTTCTCTTTAATATCCTGATAAACCGTTGATAAATCAATTCCATTTTGGTCAATCTTATTGATAAAAAAGATTGTGGGAATCCCCATTTTCCTAAGTGCATGAAATAATATACGAGTTTGTGCTTGTACGCCATCTTTTGCAGAAATCAGTAGAATTGCCCCATCTAAAACTGATAATGAACGATATACTTCTGCTAAGAAATCCATATGTCCTGGCGTGTCTATGATGTTCACCTTCGTATTTTCCCACTGAAAAGAGGTTATTCCTGTCTGAATTGTAATTCCTCTCTGACGTTCTAAAAGCGTATTATCCGTCCTCGTTGTACCTTTGTCCACGCTTCCTAATTCTGTAATCGCTCCACTGTTATATAATAAGCTTTCTGTTAAGGTAGTTTTTCCTGCATCAACATGAGCTAAAACTCCAATATTAATAATTTTCATGTGATTTTCCTCCATTCAAAAACCCAAAAGGGCATAAAAATCCCAGTGATAAATACTTTTATCACTGGGATTTTTATGCATAACCATAGGTATACAAAGCATACAGATATTCTCTGGATACTTTAGAATCACATGATAAAGGTATTCTTAAACTGGGTACAAAAAACTAAGCCCTCCTAAAAAAGGACATCCAATTATTTGTTCCCACTATCAAATTGACAGTTTATTTAAGAATACCTTGCCGCATATTTATTAACTCCTTTTAAATAGATACTTAAATAATAGCACGTAAGAGCATATTTGTAAAGGAATCTCCAATTTTTTATCAAAGAGAGTACGTGATTACAAAATAGCTGTAATAATGTACCAATATTTGTTATTCTATAATCTTCCAATTACTCCCGTTCTTTTCAAGTACCAAATCAAATTGAGATACCTGCGTTGCTTTGGTCTGCTGGTCGATATACTCCACTGTCAGCGATACCGTGACTTGATTATCCTTACGATTGTGAATAGGATTTACCAGTTCTTGAAAGATGTACTCTTTTCCGATTGGTTTTAATATCCCGTCATTCACATAGTAGGAAAGTTCACTGGCTGTCGCTGTAGGATAGAGCTTGAAGAACGTCGTTAAAAACTCATTGATTTCATTGGTTGTAATGGAATCAACCGTCCCCTCACTTTCAATGGCTTTTGGTTTATAACTTGATTTCTTAGGTATGTTGGTAATGGTCGGATTCTTAACCAGTACCATATTTCCAGAACCATCTACATAGACACTCACTATATAAGCAGAGTGGACGGTCTTTGTATTTTCTCCCTCTGTAATGAGCTGGTCTACACTGTAGGTTACATTAAACTCATTGTCGCCAGTTGGCTCTACCGTCCATATCTGAAATCCTCTTACAGAAGACGATACAGGAATATCTTTGCGTACTGTATCAACATTGAGAGCTTGAAGTTCATCTGTCAGATAGCCTTTTAGACTTTCCATTCGATTATCAATGGACTTATCGGATTGCTCCCATGAATAGTAGACTTTCGCAAAGTTCTCTACAAAATTTTCTACATGATGAGTATCAACGTATTCCTTTTCTATGATAGTTGTTTCGTGAATAGTATGAGTATCTATAGCTGTAAAGTGCTTGAATATCGCAAAGCTGAAACTAAGCCCTAAAAGTACCCACAAGGCAATCACAACCTTTTTATGAGGATTGACCTTATAGACACGAGGTTTCTTTTCCTTTGGTATCTGTTTTTCTTTATTCTGATTTTTTCTAAATTTCATCATTAAATCTTCCTTTCTCATTGTTTGATTCGTCCTGCTCCCACTAAATGCTGTTGCCAGTAGGGGCTTGTTAAGTCGGCATAACCGATTGGGTCGCCTGCATGAAACATACGGTTATTGCCAAGGTATATCCCAACATGAGTAATATAAGAGCCAGCGTTATAGGTAGAATGAAAGAAAACCAAATCGCCAGCTTGTGCTTCCGATAGTGGGATATGCTGGGTCACATCATATTGCTGTTGTGCGGTTCGTGGTAAGTTAATTCCAGCTTTTCCATACGTCCATTGTGTCAGTCCGCTACAATCAAAAGAAGTAGTCGGGGAAGCTCCACCGTAAACGTATCGCCAGCCCTCATATTTCAGTGCTTCGTCCATGATGGCTTGTACCGTATCATCATCAAACTCTGTTGTGACAAGATACTGCGTTACCAGTTGCACATAAAACATATTGCCATAGTTGTATCGCCAGCCCCCATTGATAGGTATGGCTATGGGATTGGGGTAAGACACTTTTTCGCCACCTGAATACTCTTTTGAGAAACTTTGAGCCAGTTCAAAGGTATATTTATTTCCACGATTAGCCACATACCCTAAGAAACCACCACCATAATTGTAGGACTGGATAACCGATTCTAAATCTACACTGAGCCTTTCGCTACTGGCTAATAATTCACTGAAATACTTCACACCTTGCTTAATGGATTCTTCTGTACTCAATGAATTAGGTGGAAGACCGAGGGATTCCGAGGACTGCATAACATCTTCCGCAGTACCGCCCGATTCCACCTGTATAATCGCAAGAAGTATGTTGACATATTCTTCAACGCCATATTCTTTGGCATATTTTTCTACCATAGGCTTATGAGCCAGCACTTCTGCGGAAACATTCACACCTCCATAATGAATATTGGAAATTCCGCTGTCCTGTTCATCTGAAAATAAAATGGCAACAAACAGAAGTAGTGAGAAGACCATCAAGAATAGCCCAGAACCACCAATCACTAAAGCTTTCAGTTTCATGGTTTCTTACTGCCTTTCTTGATAGTGGCGGATTTTATTGGTGGTCTATTTCTAAGGTTTTGACTTTGAACTCTTTGAACAGTAGACGGACGCTCTTTTGTGACTGGACGTTGTGAAGCTCTGTCTGCTGGTGTAGTTGAAGTTGCTGGCTTTTGAACGGTTTTTTCTTGAACGGTATTGCCTTGGCGTTCCACTTTTGGACTTGAAAAATCGGACTTAACTGCTGGACGCTCTTGTTTGGCTTGTTGAGATTCCTTATATGAAGTCTGAATATTAGACTGTTTTGAGGTCTGTTCATCATGATATTGTTCTTGTCTTGTAGTCGGTCTTTCATGAACAGAAGAAGCAGGCTGTTTTTTCTGTTTGACCTGTTCCATTTCAGAGCGACGCTTCGCAATGGTTTTTCGCCTTTGTTCCTGCTGTTCCTTGCGTCCACTGGCTCTGTCCGCTTTGGTTTGAGAAATACTACTGGTTAAATCACGGACATTCTCTTTTACTTTGGATTTTCCTTGATATACTGCATATCTTGCATTGGTCGGCAAATCTTTAACCTGTTCTTTCAAACCACTAGCAGTGTCTACCATTCTGTCTTTGGTATCAGCTACTGTACCGATGGTTTGACCGATACGTTTTCCAAGTGTTGATTTTTCCTTTCCGTCTGGTCGGGAGTGATCTGCTTGTGTCCTTGCAGAACTCCCCGAACCCGACTGTCCTTTTTTACCTGTAACAATGGCAGACCCAGCCCCTAGAGTAGTCATGGAACGTCCAAGTTTCCGCTGTAGACGGTGCATGTGAGCGTGCATAAGCATACGAGGTTTTCTCATCACACGACTTCCCACACTTTGAGAATCGTTACTCTGTAGAGAAAACATACTCATTAAATCGCCCAGCTTGAAGTAGATTCCTGCAAAGGTCACAATCTGTAGAAAAGCAATCAAAAAGAACGGATAACCAGCCGATAAGGTATAGAGCATGGTTGAAATACTAAATGCTGTCGTAATAATCAATGTGATTCCAGCTCGTGTCAAAATGGTATTAAAGAGCTTTGTTATGGCTCGTTTTGACATACCATCAAATGATGGAATCATGCTTAAAATAAAGCTCACAGGCAGAAACATAGCATAGATGATAAAAAGTACCTGCGAGAAAATCATGATTCCTGTTAATAGGAATACAAATATGGAAATCCCAATATTGAAGACAAATAGGAAGAAGACTGTACCTAAACGGTTAATGGTCTTTGTAATGGTTAGATTGGTATTGCTTCTGTCTTCAATTTCTTCCGCAACAATTTTTTCTCTGTCTTCGCCATTGTTGGAATCTGGGCTGGTGGAGAGCAGGCTTTCCACACGGTCAATACCGATACTTTCAATGTCTGAACTGTTGTATTGAAGCAGTAGCCACGGTTGCTGAACCTGTATGGAAAACAGGCTATCTCTGATTAAGTCCACGCTGTCCTTGCCTTGACTATCGGAATGGGGCATGACAATCTTCGTGCCAAGTGATAAACTGGCATTACTGATGTCTGATGAAAAGTCATTGATTTTTTTAATGTAGTCGGGAGCGTAGGCAATAAAGGAAGCCGATAGGATAAACACCAGCACAAAATTCATAATGGCATGAATTGCCTTTGTGGTTTCTCTCTTTATCAGTCCTGTATAGGCAACATAAACCCCAAGAACCAAAATCAAGAGTAAAAGGAATCCAACATAGAAACCCTCTGTTGATAGTCCACTAGGCGTAACCCCTGCAAGGGTCTGCATATTCTTGCCAATGGAATCTGCTGTAGCGGAAATGAAGTCTAAGGAATAGGCTTCCTGTACTAAGTAACCCGTCGCATTGGAAACATACAAACTGATTGTCCAAATAAAATTGGTAATGGCATATAGTCCATACATGACTTGTTTTCCAATTCCGTCCGACCAGTTCCACGGTAGCCAGCCCCAGCTATTATCCACATAAAAATCCAGTTGATAGTTTTCAAGTGGGTATCGGCTGTATTCATTTGCCACATTGACCGTATCATCTACCAAGCCCGCAGCTTGAACCACCGTTCCCAGCATGGCTAAAAGAAAAATGGCAATCACAAGTGTGAAAGCCACTGTCATTGCCACTTTACCTAGACGTTTCAGCGTCCAGTTTGATTTTATTCTGTTTACTATTGATGGTTTCACATTTACACCTCTTTTCGCACAGGTGGTCTGGTATCAAAGGCATGGAGCAGTTCTTCAAATACAGGGTGGAACTGTATCACACCGACACGACCATATAAATCACTGATAAGGCATTGCCCGTTTTCCAAATCACGCAATCGCTTCTGATTGTTTTCGTCCTCTGGGTCTACACCAAAAAAGGCAAGGGTTTTTTTAATCTCGTTAAGGTCAGTGGAACGAAAGGCAAATTTTAAGCCGAGGTTATTTTTCAGTTTTTCATCTAAGAGGTCATCTGTATTTTGGGTCACGAAATATACCCCAGCGTTCATAGCACGACCAGCACGAACCAGCTTCATAGATAGTGTTTTCCCTTGTGCCACCTGTAAGAAGCTCCATGCTTCGTCTAAGTCTACAATCTTGAAAATACTTCGGTCTGTATGGATAAAGTCCAACGCAAAGGTACTAATGACAATCAGCATTGCTACCGATAGTAACTCCATTGTGGTATATTCCTCAAAGGAAGTTTCCTTGTCAGGAAGTACCAAGTCGGCAACCTGTATAATGTTCAGTTGTTTTTCAAGGCTGATAGACTGCTCTACATAACCATCACTAAAAAGCAGATGGGCAAAGTCATAGTCTGTAAAACTTTCGATATGGTCGGCTATGCTGGTACTTAGTGGCGTATTCTCAACCCGTAATTCTTCAATCACTTTCATCAACCCTCGCACTTCACTATTGGTTACTGCACGAATGGCTTTTCTAAGGATTGGGAAGCGTTCCCCATCACGAGAGGAAATCCCCGTAAGGAATGTCAAAATATCAATAGCCAGTGATTCAGAATCTTTGGTATTTTTCATAATTACATAAGGGTCAAGTAAGCCTTTGTTTTTCTCATCAGAAGTCAGATTGACGATATTGATTTCATGGGAAATCTCTGGCAAGGTTTCTTTCCATCTGCCACGTTCTGCTTTTGGGTCTACAATCACTGCTTGTGCCCCATAAAGCACTGCATAATAGACGATAAGGTTATTCGCAAAGGATTTACCACCACCCAGCGAACCGACAAAGGCAGACGCTAACGCATTGGTTACTGAACCCTTAACCCCTTGACTGGCAAGAGCAGGTTTCAGATAGACATTGCGTCCAGTATCTAAGCTGTAGCCAACATAAATCCCCTCATTTTCACCCAGCATTTGAGTAGCACCAAAACCTAAACCAGCGAGGAAATCAGAGGTCACGTATTGAATATAGTCATTCATATATCTTTTGCTGGCAGGTAAAAATTCTTCATGTAAGCCCAGCATATCCCCAAAAGGTCGTACCAGTTTCACGCTCAAATCATCATAGAAATCTTTCACTTCATTACAACGACGTTTAAGTTCGTCAAGGTCATTTGC
>NZ_JAOTGL010000048.1:0-6427 GCF_044427045.1 Streptococcus sp. 2022WUSS135 | reverse complement strand
TCCTTGAATCTGCAGCTTTAGGCAAAAACAGAACTTAGTCTGAGACTAAATTCTGTTGGTGTTATGCAGTTTTCTCAAAGTAACTTCTGGAAGGACAGGAACTAGAACTTACTTTGAGAATTTACCACTGGGACAATACCTGTTGGGTTAATGGTCTTGTGGCTACCATAATAATGCTGCTTGATATGGTTGAAGTCTACCGTTTCCGTAATACCAGCATGATTGTAGAGTCGCTTGGTGTAGTGCCACAGATTTGGATAGTCAACCAAGGCCTTGGTATTGCACTTGAAATGCCCAAAGTAAACAGGATCGAATCGCACCAAAGTGGTAAAGAGTCGAATATCAGCCTCTGTCAGCTGATTGCCCACCAGATAGTCCTTGTCTGCCAAATGCTCTTCCAATTTATCCAAGGCGGCAAAAAGGTTCTTGACCTCTTTTTCATAGACTGCCTGGCTGGTTGAAAAACCTGCCTTGTAGACGCCATTGTTGATGTTTGGATAGACAAAGTCATTCATGGAATCAATCTCGGCTTGCAGGTTTGCTGGATAGTAGTCATCGTAATTTCCAGTAATATCATTAAAAGCAGAGTTAAACATGCGCATGATTTCAGCAGATTCATTGCTGACGATGGTATTTGTTTCCTTATCCCAAAGGACAGGAACGGTTACACGGCCAGTGTAATTTGGGTCTGCTTTCAAGTAAACTTGATAAAGATAGTCGCTGTTAAAGAGGGAATCCTTGATAACACCAGGTCCGTCCGCAAAAGTCCAACCATTTTCCAACATGAGCGGATGTACGATTGACAGAGAAATATGGTCTTCCAGACCCTTCAATTTTCGCATGATTAAGGTCCGACTGGCCCAAGGACAGGCCAAAGAAATGTAGAGATGGTAACGTCCTGATTCAGCCTTAAAACCACCCTCACCTGTCGGTCCTGCTTGTCCATCGGGTGTAATCCAGTTGCGAAATTGTGTTACGGTACGGACAAATTTACCGCCTGTTGACTTGGTGTCATACCATTGATCCACCCATTTGCCATCTTGTAAAAGTCCCATAAAGTTCTCCTTTATTATAAAAAGTAGGAAATCCAAGCAAACTGGATTTCATCTGCATATATATCACTAATTAGTATTATAGTCTTTTTTCAATCAAAGTCAAGACCTCGGTTTTATGCTAGAATAGAGATATGAGATTGGACAAATGTTTAGAGAAAGCCAAGGTTGGCTCGCGTAAGCAAGTTAAAAAACTTTTCAAAGCCCAGCAAATCAAGATTAACGGACAAGCAGCTCAAAGTCTCAGTCAAATCGTCGATCCTGAACTCCAAGAGATTCAGGTGGCAGGGCGAAAAATCGAGCTAAAAGGCTCGGTCTACTATTTACTCAACAAACCTGCAGGGGTTGTTTCTGCTGTGACAGACCAAGAGCATCAGACAGTCATTGACTTGATTTCTTCGCAAGACAGTAGGGAAGGTCTCTACCCCGTCGGTCGCCTGGACAGGGATACCGAAGGCCTAGTCCTCATTACCAACAATGGTCCGCTCGGTTATCGTATGCTCTATCCCAGCCACCATGTGGACAAGGTCTACTATGTGGAGGTCAACGGCCCCTTGGGTCTGGATGCCCCGACATTTTTTGCTTCAGGTGTTACCTTTTTGGGCGGCACTCGTTGCCAACCCGCAGATTTGACTGTCTTGGAGGCTTCTTTGGACCATAGCAGAGCGACCATCAAGCTAGCAGAAGGTAAGTTTCATCAGGTCAAAAAGATGTTTTTAGCCTATGGTGTCAAGGTCACTTATCTCAAG
The DNA here is from genome assembly GCF_044427045.1 of Streptococcus sp. 2022WUSS135. Lineage (NCBI taxonomy): Bacteria > Bacillati > Bacillota > Bacilli > Lactobacillales > Streptococcaceae > Streptococcus > Streptococcus sp. 2022WUSS135. The sequence goes on along the minus strand of NZ_JAOTGL010000048.1, from coordinate 4,626 downwards.
CGAATCTCCTTTGGTGGTTTTGAGCTGGGGGATTTGGAACGAGGTGCATACAGACAACTCACTCCAAATGAAATGGAACATTTATTCACTTATTTTGACTAGAGGAGGATATATAATGAGCATTTATAATTTTACAGTACAAAAACAAGATGGCACAGACCAGGCCATGGCTGATTATCAAGGACAGGTGCTTTTGATTGTCAATACGGCGCCAGGTTGTGGGTTGGCACCTCAATACAAGGAATTGCAAGAACTTTATGATACTTATAAAGACAAAGGTTTTGTCGTACTAGATTTTCCTTGCAATCAATTTTTAAATCAGGCTCCCGGTTCTGCTGAAGAAATCAATCAGACCTGTAGTTTGACTTATGGAACAACCTTTCCTCGCTTTGCAAAAATTGAAGTGAACGGTGCAGGAGCTAGTCCGCTATATCGCTATCTCAAAAAAGAAAAATCGACCTTATTAGGAGGTCGAATCGAGTGGAATTTTACCAAGTTTTTGGTGGATAGACAAGGGCGTGTGGTCAAACGATATTTACCAACAACTAGTCCATTAAAACTTAAAGAGGATATTGAACTTTACCTAGAAAAATAATAAGAAGGCTGGAGTCATCTAGCCTTCTTGTTTTAGTAACCACAGAAAATAGGGAGCGCCGATAAGGGAGACGATGATGCCGGTTGGGATGCCTGTTCCGACAAGTAGTACTCGTCCTATGGTATCCGCTAGAAGTAGAATGAAGCTTCCTATTATCATAGTAGCTGGAATGATGACACGATGGTCATTTCCTAACCATTTGCGCACAATGTGACCAGCAATGAGACCAACGAAGGTGATATTACCAACTAAAATGACACTAAGAGAGGCTAGGGCGGTAGCCAATACCAAGGTAATCCGCCTTTCACGCTGTAAGTGGAGTCCCAAAGCCATGGCTGTCTGGTCGTTTAGATTCATAATATTGAGTGAGCGACTTCGACTAAACGTTGCCATCCATACCAAGAGAAGAAGAGGAGTATAGATTGCGATAGTTTTCCAATCTCCACCATTTACTCGACCACTGAGCCACTGGACAATGTATTCCATCTTAAAGTCATCTAATTGGCTGATGATGCTGACCATGATACCAGACAGCATGCTCGAAATTCCAACTCCCGTGATAATTAAGCGTGCCGGCTGGATGCCGTACAGCTTCTTACGTGCAATCCAGTAAACTAGAAAAATGGTTAATCCACCGCCCATCATAGCAAATAGAGGCATGAGACTCAATAAGACAGGGCTGATTTTTGAAGAGAGACCGACAAATAGTGCCACAACAAGACCAGCTCCTGCGTTGATTCCTAATATTCCAGAATCTGCCAGAGGATTGCGGGTCAAAGTTTGTAGCAACAAACCCGCCAAAGCCAGAGAAGCCCCTCCGATAATGGAGGCGATTATTCTAGGTAAGCGAATTCGCCCAATGATAAGTAGAGTCGATGAACTGGCACGCCCACTCATGATGTCAATGAGATCCGAAAAGGATGAATTGCTATAGCCGATAGATAAGGAAAGTAGGAAAATGACAAATAAAAGGATTAGCAGGAATGTGAATATTTTTAGAGAGTTGTGATGTCTTATCAAAAGTGTTTCTCCTTTCTAATCAACCATAGGAAGCAAGGGAGACCAATGATACTGATGACTGCGCTAATGGGAGTTTCAACAGGTGGATTGATAGAACGGCAAACCAAATCTACCCAGATGAGGAAACTAGCCCCTGCAAAGGCAGTTAATGGCAAGAGTAGCTTGTAATTTTTCCCTGTAAACATGCGGATAAAGTGAGGAATAATGAGCCCGACAAAAGAAAGTGAGCCCACAAGAGCTACCGCAGAAGCTGAGAGTAGAAGGACAATTCCCAACAAAATCAAGGTCATCAGTAAGGTTCGTTGCCCTAGATTTTTAGCAACGGTTTCGTTGAGACTCAGGATGGTCAGCTGATGTGAAAAGAGTTGAGCAAGGATGAGGCCAATGATGATAAGAGGAGCGATGATGGCCAGCATCTTCCAGTTTACCTGTACCAATCCCCCTGCTTGCCAGCCAATCACTGCAGTTGATAAATCAAAGTAGATAGTAATAGCCTGACCAATAGCAGAAAATAGACTTGCTACCATGGCACCAGATAAAATTAACCGTAGTTGATTGTAGCCTTTTTGTACCTGATAAGCTAGACCAAAGACTAGACCGGCTGCCAGACAGGAGCCCAGTAAACATATTAATAAAATTTGACTGTAGTGCAAACCACCGAATAGAGCATAGGCAACAATGAGAGCAAGTCCTGCGCCAGCATTGATTCCTAATAAGCCAGGATCGGCAATCGGATTGCGTGTAATTCCTTGCATCATTGCCCCAGCTTGAGCCATAGCAGCTCCCACCAAGATGGCGGCTACCATTCTAGGCAAACGCAAATCGATGATAACATCCTGAGCGGAAGAATCTGTCAGTGGATGCCTTAGGGTTTCTATCAGTTGTTGGTGGCTATAAGAAATAGCTCCAAAGCGTAAACTAAGATAGCCTCCAGCTATGAAAGAAAGACAGATGATGAAAAAAACAAGCCAAATATTCTTTGGCTTTGTTTTGGGATAATGATAACTCACTAGTTTGTTCATATATCCAGTCCTTTTACTGAAGTTTTTGAATTGCTGAGACAAAGGCGTCAATTTGTAAATCTAAAGACATCGGGTCGGAGAAGTAGAAGAGGTTGTAGTCTACCTCGATGACGTGACCATTCTTTACAGCAGGTAGATTTTTCCAAATATCACTTTCTTTGAGAGATGCAGCTGCTTCTTTTGTTTTATCATTGACGTTAACAAGCACATAGTCGCCAACGTATTCTGGAAGAGCTTCCTGAGACACCCCAAACCAGCCTTCTTTACTGATAATGTCTTCTTGAACCTTTGCAGGAGCAGCAAAACCGAGAGCGCGATAGACTAATTCTCCACCACGACCAAAGTTGTTACCGTAAAGGAAGATGTTTTTATCGAAGAAGTCCATGACAGTAAATGTTGAACTTGTATCAATCAATCCTTTCAATTCCTCTTTCGCAGTAGCAACTTTCTTATCCCATTGATCTAACCAGGCTTGTGCTTCCTTTTCTTTTCCAAAAATCTGACCAACATCTGTCAGCATTTTCAGGTAGTCACTCTTTCCATAAGTGATTTCAATAACTGGAGCAATTTCTTTCAGTGTTTCTAAGTTATCATCACCAGCAAATACTAGAATGACATCTGGTTTTTGTGCGGCAATTGCTTCTGTATCTGCCGTTGTCAATTGTGGAACATCCTTTAGTTTATCTCCAAATGCAGGACTATTTTTTTCTAAATCTAGACTATAGCTAGATACATCAATTCCTAATTGTAAGAGATAGCCTGTGTAAGAGTAAGCAAAGTTGACAACTTTTTTAGGATTTTTTGGAATGTCACCGTGGTAAGTAATTCCTTCAATTTTTGGCATGCTAGACAATTCTACGTCTGTTGAAGAGGAAGAGGTAGAACAAGCTGTTAAGAAAACCAGCCCAACAAATAAACTAAAAATAGCTAAAAACTTTTTCATTTTTTCTCCTTATTATTTTTTTAAATCGTAAGTTAGCAAAATAGGGTAATCTTGACCAGTAACCTGCATCAATTGAGGTTCAATGCTAAAAATGTCCCTCAGTATCTCAGTTGTCATAATATTGGACACAGACCCATGGTAGCGAATATCTCCCTCTTTCATGGCAATCATATAATCTGAAAATCGAGCTGATAAATTGACATCGTGAAGGACCATCACAATGGTTTTCTGTCGGCTTTGATTCAGTTCTTTTAAAAGTTCTAAGACTTCCAATTGATGATTGAGATCAAGATAGGTTGTTGGTTCATCTAAGAAAATGGTATCCGTATCTTGGGCAAGTGCCATCGCAATCCACACACGTTGCCTCTGACCACCTGATAAATCATCAACTGGTAACCTAGCGTAGGGAGCGGTCTGAGTGACCTCCAAGGCCCAGTTGATTTTCTCTCTATCCTGATCAGTGAGATGCCCCAGCCCATTTTGATGCGGAAAGCGACCATAGGAGACTAGTTCATAGACGGAAATCCCTTCAGTCGCTTCTAAGACCTGAGGGAGCAGGGCCAATTTTTTTGCGACTTCCTTGGTTGGCAGTTGTGAAATGGCTTGTCCATCTGAATAGATAGTCCCTTCTTGAACTGGGATAATCCTTGTCAATGCCTTAAGCAAGGTCGATTTTCCACAGCCATTGGCACCAATGATCGTCGTTATATTTCCTTTTGGAATACTTGTTGATAATTCATCAATAATAATCCGATTGTCGTAAGAGACTTGGATATTTTCCGCTTGAATAGAAGACACAAACTCCTCCTTTCCAGAATATGATTCATTAATAATTTGTTCCGACCAGTATTATATCAAAAAAATTTACCAAAACAAAGAGTTTTCTGAAAATTTTAATTTAACGAGAATCGTTATAAAAAAAGAGGCTGAGCAAAAACTAGCCAGTAAATAAAAAACACAGATAGATTCAAGCTGATTTTGATGAAATCCAGCCGAACTATTTGTGTTTTTCCTTTTGTTTCTATTATCATGGGCTAATTTCTTCG
>NZ_JAOTGL010000047.1:0-6555 GCF_044427045.1 Streptococcus sp. 2022WUSS135 | reverse complement strand
TACATTTTCATGCCTTTCTAGTTGTTTTGTGGTTATTATAATTATAAAGCATGAAATGGAAAACGAGCAACTCCTAAGTGGAATTGCTCGTTTTTTATATGTGAGAAGCTAGTTTTTGCCCAGCCTCCGTATGTTACAAATATTGTTTTGCTACTTCCAAATCACCGTCGTAGGCGGCCTTTTCGCCATTGACAATCTGGTAGGCGTCAGCCCCCTTGCCTGCGATGATGACGGCATCTTTCGGAGAGTTTGTCAGGCTCATGGCTGTACGAATGGCTTCTTCCCGGTCCAAGATAAAGTCGCTTGGACGGGTCATGTGAGCACGGATTTGTTCAGCAATAGCAGCTGGATCTTCACGGTTGGGGTCATCGGCTGTCAGGATAACATCTATTTGAGGATAGTCATTGAGCAGAAGACCGAAGTCCTTGCGGCGACTTTCTCCCTTGTTACCAGGAGCTCCCAAAATCAAAATTACCTTACCTGTCTGGTGTTCCAAGACGACGTCAATCAGCTTCTTGACACTATCGCCGTTATGGGCGTAGTCCACGAATACCTTGGCACCGTTTTGCTGGGTCAGGACTTCCATGCGACCAGGGACATTGGTTTGGGCAATCCCTGTGTGAATATCTTCCAGACTTGCCCCCAAGCGAAGACAGGCCAGCCCTGCTGCGATGGCATTTTCTTGGTTGAAGCCACCGATCAGCTGGATATCGTAGTGGCCAGCTAATTTGCCGGTCGCTGTGAAATCAAAACCTGCTGACTGACGAATCTGGTTTTCAGAAGTCGGCCCATAAAAGTCATGGTCTTTAGAGCTGACTTGGTTTTTCACCACCTCAAAATGGTCCATTCCAGCATTGACAATAACCGCTCTGCTATTGTCCATCAAAAGTCGCTTGTGGTAGAAATAGTCCTCAAAAGTCGGGTGCTCAATGGGACCAATGTGGTCAGGGCTGATGTTGAGGAAGACGCCGACATCAAAGGTCAGCCCGTAAACCCGCTTTACCAAGTAAGCCTGGCTAGACACCTCCATAATCAAGTGGGTCATGCCGTTCTTGACCGCCTCCGCCATCATGGCAAAGAGGTCCAGGCTCTCAGGCGTGGTTAAGGTGGACTTGAAGAAGGTTTTGCCGTCCAGCGTGGTGTTCATGGTCGAAAGCATGGCAGGTTTCTTGCTCTGTTTAAGGATGTTAAAAGCAAAATAAGCCGCCGTTGTCTTACCTTTGGTACCGGTGAAAGCCAGAAGCTTGAGCTGTTTCTGGGGATGACCATGAAATTCCATAGCAATCAGGCTCATAGCCTGCTTGATGTCGTGGACGATGATAGCAGGAATGCCAACCTCATAGTCGATTTCAGACACGTAAAAAGCCAGCCCAGCCTCGATAGCCTTTTCCAGAAATTCCTTCTTAAAGGCCAAACCCTTGGCAAAAAAGAGAGTCGTTGGGCTAACAGTTCGGCTGTCATAGCTGAGGGCATCAAACTGGACATCCGTCCAAGTGCTGTCAGTCTGGTTATTCTGTTTGATATGGCGGAAGTTGTCATCCGCTTCTAAGATGTCTACTACACGTTCAATTTTTATCATGTTTCTATTGTAAACCTATCTAGTGGTTTTTACAAGTCGGGACTTTGTAAATAAAGGCTTTTTGATTGTTAAAATGATTACATGTGACATTTCTTCCTGAAGCAATTTGTGCTATAATAGGAGAGATTGAAAAAGGAGAAGTTTATGTTTTATTCTTATCTACGAACACTATTAACATTCTTGTTGTGGGCCATCAATGGCAATATTCACTATCATGATAGAGAGAAGATTTTGCCACAGGAGGAAAATTATATTCTTATCGCTCCGCACAAAACCTTTTGGGATCCAGTCTTTCTTGGCTACGCAGCTGCTCCTAAGCAGTTCATCTTTATGGCTAAAAAAGAACTTTTCAAGGACCGTGGTTTTGGCTGGTGGATTTCAAAATGTGGAGCCTTTCCCATTGACCGTGAAAATCCTGGTATGGCAGCCATCAAGTATCCAGTTAACATGTTGAAAAAAAGTGACCGTTCGCTGGTCATGTTTCCTTCTGGAAGTCGTCATTCATCTGAGCTCAAAGGTGGTGTGGCGGTCATTGCCAAGTCAGCCAAGGTCAAACTCATGCCAGCTACCTATGTGGGTCCCATGACCATCAAGGGGCTCTTAGCTGGTGAGCGAATCGATGTGGCTTTTGGAAATCCTATCGATGTTTCGGACATCAAGCGTATGGATGATGCAGGTACAGCAGAAGTAACTAGCCGAATTGAGACTGAGTTCAAACGCTTAGATGACCATGCGGCATCCTTCCAAACCAAGAAAAAGCCAAATATCTTGACTTATATCTATCGTATCCCAGTTCTTTTGCTGGTTGCTCTTATCTTGGGACTGACCTATGCCTTTAGCTATATCGCCAGCTTCTTCTGGCAACCAAGTACTCAGTTGGATAAAAAATAAGTAAATGAAACTCGCAGCTTGCGGGTTTTTTGTATTTTTTGCGAACTATATAGGTGGAGGTAATTTATGGATACGATTAAAACTTATATAGAAATGCTTAAAGAATACAAGTGGCAGATTGCTCTGCCAGCAGTTGCAGGTCTGCTTCTGACCACATTCTTAATATTCAGCCAACCAGCTAAGTCAGATCAAACAGGACTGACAGATTTTTCACAGACCGAACAAACGTCAAGTAGCTCTGAGTCTGTCGAGGAAACCAGTACAGAAGTAAGTGAGGAGCCCAGCCAGCTGGTCGTCGATGTCAAAGGAGCGGTAGCAAAGCCAGGACTCTACACTTTAGAAGCTGATGCGCGTGTTAATGATGCGGTTGAAGCAGCTGGCGGCTTGACCAGTCAGGCAGACCCCAAGTCTATCAATCTGGCTCAGAAGCTCAGCGACGAAGCAGTGGTCTATGTGGCCAGCAAGGATGAAAATATCTCAGTGGTTGCCAGCACGACTGCCAGCTCTGCTATGTCCCAAGAAGAAAAAAACACCAGTCTGGTCAATCTGAATACGGCGACCGAGGCGGATCTGCAGACCATTTCGGGCATCGGTGCCAAGCGAGCGACAGACATTATCACCTATCGTGAGGCAAACGGTGGCTTCAAGACGGTTGACGACCTCAACAATGTTTCGGGTATCGGCGACAAGACCATGGAAAGTATCCGGCCATATGTCACGGTTGAGTAAGCTCCCCTGCCTGCCCATTCACCTGGCAATCTTGGCGGTGGCGGCCTACTTTGCAGTCCATTCTTTTTCCCTCTTGACAATGGGCCTGCTAAGTCTGTTGCTAGCTGTCTTTGGGTTTCGGCAAGGTAAGGCAGTGTTCCTCAGAACGCTGCCGCTTCTAGCCCTGTGCGGTCTGTTTTTCGGCTGTCAGAAGGTCCAATGGGAGCGGGCAGCCCAGTCAGCCCCAGAGCAAGTGACGACTGCGCAGGTCATTCCAGATACCATTGACATTAACGGGGACAGCCTGTCTTTTCGAGGTCGGACTGACGGACAAACCTATCAGGTTTTCTACAAATTAGCCAGTCAGGAGGAGCAGGCTTATTTTCAAAAGCTGGCAGGTCTGGTCCAGCTAGAAGTGGAAGCAGAGGTCAGCCTGCCAGCTGGTCAGCGGAATTTCAAGGGCTTTGACTATCAGGCCTACTTGAAAACCCAGGGCATCTATCGGACTGTCAAGCTAACAACGATTAAGAAGATTATCCCTGTCCAGTCTTGGAATGTTTTTGACTGGTTGTCAAGCTGGCGGAGGCAGGCCTTGGTCTATATCAAAACCAATTTTCCAGCACCCATGAGTCACTACATGACAGGGCTCTTGTTTGGGGACTTGGATAGTGAGTTTGACCAGATGAGCGACCTCTATTCTAGTCTGGGTATCATTCATCTTTTTGCCCTGTCTGGTATGCAGGTGGGCTTTTTCATCGACAAGTTTCGCTGGATTTTGTTGCGTTTGGGCTTGACCAAGGAAACCGTAGACAAGTTGCAGATTCCCTTTTCCCTTGTCTATGCTGGTTTGACAGGCTTTTCGGTGTCAGTGGTGCGGTCCTTGGTCCAGAAAATTTTGGGCAATATAGGCTTGCGGAAGCTGGATAATTTTGCGGTGACGGTCTTTGTCTGTCTGCTGGTGCTGCCCCGATTTTTATTGACAGCAGGAGGAGTGTTGACTTTTACCTATGCATTCTTGCTGACGGTCTTTGATTTTGAGGATTTGGAGCAGGTCAAAAAGGCTGCGGTGGAAAGTCTCAGTATTTCACTTGGGATTTTGCCGGTGCTCATGACCTATTTCTATGCCTTTCAACCCTTGTCTATTCTCCTGACATTTGTCTTTTCCTTTATCTTTGATGTCCTGCTTTTACCAGGTTTGTCAGTCATTTTTCTCCTGTCACCTCTGGTCAAGGTGACTTTGGTCAATGGATTTTTCGTCTTTATGGAAAACATCATTGTCTGGGTGGCAGATTTGGGATTTCGGCCTTGGATACTGGGCAAACCGTCTGGGCTGGTTCTCTTGCTTTTGCTGGTCAGCCTCTTCTTACTTTATGATTTTCACAGGAAGAAAAACTGGCTCCTAGGACTGAGCTTGGTCCTCGCTCTGCTATTTTTCATAACCAAACACCCGTTGGAGAACGAGGTGACGGTGGTGGACATCGGGCAGGGGGACAGCATCTTTTTGCGGGATATGCGGGGGCGGACGGTTCTGATTGATGTGGGCGGACGGGTCGATTTTGCAGCCAAGGAAGCGTGGCAGGAGCGGTCTCGGGAGGCAAATGCAGAGCGGACTTTGATTCCTTATCTGCATAGTCGGGGCGTGGACAGGATTGATAGTTTGGTCCTGACCCATACCGATACGGACCATGTGGGCGATGTGCTGGAAGTGGCGAAGCAGGTCCAAATTGGTCAAATTTACGTGTCGCCTGGAAGCCTGACGGTGCCTGACTTTGTAGCCACCTTGAAAGAAATCAATGTCCCTGTTCATGTAGTGAAAGTGGGCGACCGCTTGCCGATTTTTGCCTCTTATCTGGAGGTCCTCTATCCAGACGGGACAGGCGACGGTGGCAATAATGACTCTGTTGTCCTTTACGGTCGTTTGCTGGAAACCAATTTTCTCTTTACAGGGGACTTGGAGCAGGGGGAGTTGGACTTGATAGAATCCTATCCCAACTTGCCTGTCGATGTCCTCAAAGCTGGTCACCATGGCTCCAAAGGGTCTTCCTATCCTGAATTTTTAGACCATATCGGAGCCAAGATTGCCCTGGTATCTGCTGGAGAAAACAACCGCTACAAGCACCCTCACCAAGAAACCTTGGACCGCTTTGACAGTCGAGATATCCAAGTCTATCGCACCGACCAGCAAGGAGCTATTCGCTTCCGAGGTTGGAAGGAGTGGAGGATTGAAACGGTGAAGGAGGTAAAATGATAAATCCTATGCACTTATGGTTCTATGGTTTCAAAGTTCACGTGCTCGCTGCCTTATCTAGCTATATTCTGCACTATGTTACTACGCCAGCTTCTGGTAACGACTTCAAAGAGGTTGCTGCCTTATTGGAAAGATGCCAACAATCTGTGATTGTAGCAGTCTTACTCACTCCATTGTATTTCAAATAGTCTATATTTTGAATTTAAAAATTGATTTTCATTTCTTTTCATTAAATATTGAAATCGTTTTCGGATTTGTGGTATAATAAAGTATGATTTACCAAAGGAGGAAGTCCTATGTCTGTTAAAGATTTTATGACCCGTAAAGTTGTTTATATTTCACCAGATACAACCATTGCACACGCTGCAGATATTATGCGTGAACAGGATTTGCACCGTCTGCCTGTTATTGAAAATGATAAGTTGGTTGGTTTGGTCACTGAGGGAACGATCGCAGAAGCTAGTCCATCGAAAGCAACTAGCCTATCTATTTACGAGATGAACTACCTTTTGAATAAGACTAAGGTCAAGGATGTGATGATTAAGAATGTTATTACAGTCTCAGGTTACGCTAGTCTTGAAGATGCTGCTTATCTCATGTATAAAAACAAAGTGGGGATTCTTCCAGTTGTTGATAACGGTCAACTGTATGGGGTCATTACTGATCGTGATATTTTTGCAGCTTTTCTTCATGTCTCAGGTTATGGAGAGGAAGGAGTACGCGCTCGGTTCCTTGTTGAAAATAAGGCAGGGGAGTTAGAAAAAATTATTCGATTGGTGGCAGATAAGGATTATAATATTGTATCTACTGTACAACTTGCTACCAAGTCTGGAAAAGTTGTCATCGAAGTACAGATTGACGGAAAAGTTGATGTTGAAGAAGTTCGAACTCTTTTCGAGGGTGCAGGTATCCAAGTGGATAGCTTGGTTCCGACTGTTGCTAAAAATATTTAAAGAGGCTGGGCAAAAACTAGCCGCTCACATATAAAAAAACGAGCAATTCCAATTAGGAGTTGCTCGTTTTCCATTTCATGCTTTATAATTATAATAACGACAAAACAACTAGAAAGGCATGAAAATGTATAAACAGTATAACACAAATCAGTTAAGTTTGGAATTAAATATTGCTT
>NZ_JAOTGL010000046.1:0-7130 GCF_044427045.1 Streptococcus sp. 2022WUSS135 | reverse complement strand
GATGTTTTAATAGCAACGTATGAGGTTAGCCATTTACAAACATTAAAATTGATAAAGCGAGCGTAGATTTCTTGGAGAATCCCTTCCTTCTTTTTCGCGTGAAAATGAGTCAGACCGATACTATATTTTAGGTCACAAAAACTGGTCTCTATGCCCCATCTGTAGGCATAGAGATCTTTTAATTTTTCTGGAGAATAATCGGTGTTTGTCACCAAAGTTTCAAAGAAACCAGGCTTGATTTCTAGACGCACCATTCGGAAATGCAGCTCATAAAAACTGGTATGTTCGCTTTTTCGACTAGAGCTTGGTAGAAAATCAAAGGAGGCATTATTAGGTAAAAAATGATACTGATTAGGGAAGTCCCGATACAGGTGTTTCATCTCATTGGTTTGTTTGCGACAGATGTTTAGGTCAAATTTTTCATCAAAACAAGAGGTGTCAGGGAGATTAAATCCTGACTTCATAGAATGATTCCCGTCACGAATACGGATAATATAGGACCAATTTCTTTCTTGACAGTGTGCCATGACATTGTAGGATTCATACCCTCTGTCCATAATAACTAGTGCTTGCTCGAAAGGGGCAGCTCTCCATCATATCAATAAAAGCCGCACGCTCATCAAACTCCCGATTATCCTGAATCCGTAAATCGTGATAAATCTCTTGTTCAAGATTGTAGAGAGCATTGATATGAATGAGATTATAGGGAGTGTGATGTGGTCCAGTTTGAAAAGAGGTTGTTTTATCATAGCGGTTTCTTGGTAGAATCACATCACTACCATCAACTGCTAGGATAGGGAGGTTATCAGAGATTGGAATTTTAGAGGTGATATCCCTAAAAATTGTTTTAAAAGCTTGGTGTTTGATCTGATACCGTCGTTGAACAAAAGCAGATTGAGTGACAGGCAAATCTAAATCAAGTAGCTCTTTGGCTAAGGTATTACCTCCCATGGTCAGTATAGCTTGAATCATGGTTTCCATAGTTAGCTGACTTTTCCGACTAAAATCTTTTTCAGGATGAAGTACAAACTGGTCGGTAGAGGAAACGATGTCATTGATACTGTCAAATAGATGAGATTTAATCTGGTCTAGCATGATTTTTCCCCTTTTATTTTTAGTGTAACATAAAAAACTAACCTAACACAAAATGTGATAGGTTAGCTAACTTAATGACATTGGGGGAAACCTACCTTTTAGTGTGTTGAGGAAGAAAATCTTGTCGGCTTATGATATAATGGATTCTATGGTCGAATCATATAGTAAAAACGCAAATCACAATATGCGCCGTCCGGTTGTCAAGGAAGAAATTGTGGATTTTATGCGAACACGTCAGGCGCAAAATACAGGGTTTTTGAAAGAACTGGAAGAGTTTGCTCATCAAGAAAACATTCCAGTTATCCCTCATGAAACGGTAGCTTATTTCCGCTTGCTGATGCAGATACTTCAACCTAAACGTATTTTAGAAATTGGAACTGCTATTGGCTTCTCTGCGTTACTGATGGCTGACAATAGTCCGCATTCGAAGATTACAACGATTGATCGAAATGAAGAAATGATTGGCTTTGCAAAGGAAAACTTTGCCAAATATGATCAGCGCCAGCAGATTGAATTGCTGGAAGGGGAAGCGATGGATATTCTTCCGACTTTACCAGATAACACATATGATTTTGTTTTCATGGATTCTGCTAAATCAAAATATATTGTATTTTTACCCGAAGTCTTGAAAAAGGTCAAAGTAGGCGGTTTAATCATTTTGGATGACATCTTCCAAGGAGGAGATGTTGCCAAAGATATCAAGGATGTCAGAAGAGGGCAGCGCACTATTTATAAGGGATTGCAACGTTTATTCGATGCGACTTTGGATAATCCAGATGTGACTGCTAGTCTTGTTTCCATGAGTGACGGTCTTCTTATGTTGAGGAAAAATGTAGAGAATGTTGACTTAAAACATATAGAAATTTAAGAAGTTTTTAAGCTTTTGTGTTATAATAAAGGGGTTAATGAAAAAAGGAGAGAGTCTTTAATGAAACAAACTAAAAAAATTCTCGCAGGTGCAGTAACACTCTTTGCTGCAGTAACACTCGCTGCTTGTTCCAATGCAGCTGATAAAGATATCATTACGATGAAAGGTAACACGATTACTGTGTCTGAGTTTTATGAGAAAGTGAAAACAAACTCACAAGCTCAACAAGTTTTGCTGTCAATGGTTATCAGTAATGTATTTGAAAATCAGTATGGTGACAAAGTCTCTGCAGAAGAAGTAAATAAGGAATATGATAAGAAGGCAGAACAACTTGGTGCTTCTTTTAATGCGGCACTTTCTTCGGCAGGATTGACAGAAGAATCCTATAAAGAACAAATTCGTACCAATAAATTGGTTGAGTATGCTGTAAAACAAGCTGCTGAGAAAGAATTGACAGATGAAAACTACAAGGCAACTTATGACGCCTATACACCTGAAGTAACAGCACGTGTCATTAAGTTGGCAGACGAAGCTAAAGCAAAAGAAGTTTTAGCTGCTGCACAAGCTGAAGGTGCAGATTTTGCTCAATTGGCGAAAGACAATTCCACGGATACTACTACAAAAGACAATGGAGGCGAAGTTAAATTCGATTCAACTTCAACAACTGTTCCAGCAGAGGTACAGAAAGCAGTATTTGCCTTGGATGCAGGTCAAGTCGGAGCGTCGGTGATTTCTTCGGTAGATATGAAGACGTATACAACGAGCTATTATGTTGTAAAATTGGATGCTAAATCAGAAAAATCTGCTAAATGGGAAGATTATAAAGATAAGCTGAAAGAAATTATTTTGGCACAAAAGCAAAGTGATTCATCATTTGTTGCTACTGTGCTGAAAGAAGCACTCCAAAAAGCAAACGTTAAGGTTAAAGACAGTGCTTTCCAAAATCTTCTTTCACAATATGTGACAACAGAAGAAAGCAGTTCTTCTTCAACGAAGAGCAGCTCTTCATCGACTGAAAGTTCTTCTTCTACAACAGAATCTTCTAGTTCATCAGGTCAGTAATTGACGATTTACTTATTAAGAATCGGTACTTGACACCTTAGTTCAGAAAATTGGCGGTTGCTGCGAGCCATCTAAGCCAAGTATCTTGCTACTTAATATTACAATTGAATAGTAGAGCCTGTATTCACAGTTTATAGCCTATATAAAAAATTTTTTTGCTTGTGGATACAGTTTCTTAAATGAGAATGACAAGTCATTGAATGAAGGTGGTACCGCGGTTTTTCGCCCTTCGTTTGGTTTCTTGTTATTTTTTTTGGAGGTTATCATGAAGCAATTTCAAGTGAAACAGCGCTTTACCTTTGGTGGTGAAAAATTTGATATTCGTAATAGTTTTGGGAATCTTGCCTATCAAGTGGAGGGCTCTTTCCTCGAAATTCCAAAACGATTTATCGTGAGAAATTCCAGAGGTGGAGAAGTTTGTCAGATTACCAAGAAGTTTTTGACCTTCCTGCCCCAGTTTACCATTGATATGGCAAATGGTCATTCTTTCTACTTGCAAAAGGAATTTACTTTTTTCAAGGATCGCTATACTGTGGAAAATCTAGGTTTAATCCTAGATGGAAATATCTGGGATTTGGATTTTCGCTTGAAAAGGCCAGATGGTATGCTCGTGGCTGAAATCTCCAAAGAACTCTTTCATTTAACTTCTCATTACTCCGTTACTGTATTGGAGGATTCCTATGCAGATTTGGTCATTTCCTTAGTGGTCGCAATTGACTACATCGAAATGATGGAAGATGCATCGAATTAATCGTGAAATAATCATTCAGTTTAACTATTTCGTTAAATTGAACCCGCCTAACTATCACTTATGAAAGGAAAGGGCATCGAGTTTATTCTGAAATGAACTCGGGCTACGGACTTTCCCCTCAATTATTACTATTATGAAAGGAAATGTTCAATTTGGATAATTTTCTGAATTGAACCCGCCTGGAAGGCTCGCTTCTTTCTAATAATAATTTTTCAAAATATCTAAACGAAAGGAAAGGGCATCGAGTTTATTCTGAAATGAACTCGGGCTACGGACTTTCCCCTCAATTATTACTATATGAAAGGAAAGGTTCAATTTAGATAATTTTCTGAATTGAACCCGAGCTAAAAGCGTCGAGAAAAAGATAGACCGCCTAGTGCGCTGGCGCACGGCGTTGATCTCCTATTTTCTTCTCGCTTTCTTAATGCTCTTGGTATCTTAGTTTATGAAAAATCTATCTTCTGCTCAAATTCGTCAAATGTGGTTGGATTTCTGGAAATCAAAGGGTCACTCTGTTGAGCCTTCAGCAAACCTTGTCCCAGTTAACGATCCAACTCTTTTGTGGATCAACTCTGGTGTGGCAACTCTTAAAAAATATTTCGATGGCTCAGTCATCCCTGATAACCCACGGATTACAAATGCCCAAAAATCCATCCGTACCAATGATATTGAAAACGTTGGTAAGACAGCCCGCCACCACACCATGTTTGAAATGCTTGGCAACTTCTCTATTGGGGATTATTTCCGTGATGAAGCGATTGAGTGGGGCTTTGAGCTCTTGACAAGCCCAGAATGGTTTGCCTTGCCAAAAGACAAGCTCTACATGACTTACTATCCA
Source organism: Streptococcus sp. 2022WUSS135 (assembly GCF_044427045.1). Lineage (NCBI taxonomy): Bacteria > Bacillati > Bacillota > Bacilli > Lactobacillales > Streptococcaceae > Streptococcus > Streptococcus sp. 2022WUSS135. The sequence continues at coordinate 2,516 of NZ_JAOTGL010000046.1, read as the reverse complement.
GATGATGTGGATTCATACAATCGTTGGATTGCTCTTGGTGTTGAGCCAAGCCATCTCATTCCGCTTGAAGATAACTTCTGGGAAATCGGTGCAGGTCCTTCTGGTCCAGATACGGAGATTTTCTTCGACCGTGGCACAGACTTTGACCCTGAAAACATCGGCATTCGTCTCTTGGAAGAAGATATTGAAAATGACCGTTACATCGAGATTTGGAATATCGTATTGTCCCAGTTCAACGCAGACCCAGCTGTTCCGCGTTCTGAGTACAAGGAATTGCCAAACAAAAACATTGATACAGGCGCAGGTTTGGAGCGTTTGGCAGCTATTTTCCAAGGGGCTAAGACCAACTTTGAAACGGACCTCTTCTTGCCAATCATTCGTGAAGTAGAAAAGATTTCTGGTAAGACTTATGACCAAGATGGCGAAAACATGAGCTTTAAAGTCATCGCAGACCACATCCGTGCTCTTTCGTTTGCCATTGGTGACGGTGCCCTTCCTGGAAATGAAGGCCGTGGTTATGTCCTTCGTCGTCTCCTTCGTCGTGCTTCTATGCATGGTCAACGTTTGGGCATTACAGAGCCATTCTTGTACAAATTGGTGGAGACAGTTGGCAATATCATGGAAAGCTACTATCCAGAAGTGCTTGAAAAACGTGCCTTTATTGAGAAGATTGTTAAGAGTGAAGAAGAGTCATTTGCTCGTACTATCCATACAGGTTCACAATTTGCTGAGCAATTGATGGACAAATTGGCAGCAGAAGGTAAGTCTGAGATTGATGGTCGTGACATTTTCAAACTCTATGATACCTATGGTTTCCAAGTAGAATTGACAGAAGAATTGGCTGAGCACCGTGGTATGACCCTTGATATTGCTGGCTTTGAAGCGGCTATGAAAGAGCAACAAGACCGTGCACGTGCCTCAGTTGTCAAAGGTGGTTCAATGGGTATGCAAAATGAAACCCTGGCTGCTATCACAGAAGAGTCGACCTTTGTTTATGGGCAAACAGCTCTTGAAGCAAGCTTATCTGTCATTGTGGCTGATAATGAGCGTACAGAAGCAGTCTCAGAAGGTCAAGCCCTCCTTGTCTTTGATCAAACACCATTCTATGCAGAAATGGGGGGTCAGGTTGCAGACCATGGTTTTGTGAAAAATGCTGCTGGAGATATTGTTGCGACTGTCATCGATGTGCAGAAAGCACCAAATGGTCAACCATTGCACACAGTTGAACTGTCCGCAAGCATTTCAGTTGGTCAAACCTACACACTTGAAATCGAAACAAAACGCCGTAAGGGTGTTGAGAAGAACCACACAGCAACTCACTTGCTCCATGCAGCTCTTCACAATATTATCGGTGAGCATGCAACGCAGGCTGGTTCCTTGAATGAGCAAGACTTCCTCCGCTTTGACTTTACTCATTTTGAGGCAGTTACTGCGGAAGAACTTCGTCGTATCGAAGAAGAAGTCAATGAGCAAATTTGGAATGCCATTCCAGTTGTGACGGTTGAAACTGATATTGACACAGCTAAGGAAATGGGTGCCATGGCCCTCTTCGGTGAAAAATACGGTAAAGAAGTCCGTGTGGTGACAATTGGCGACTATTCTGTGGAACTCTGTGGTGGTACCCATGTTGGTAACACCGCTGAAATCGGTATCTTCAAGATTTTGAAAGAAGAAGGTATCGGTTCAGGTACTCGACGTATCATTGCGGTAACAGGCCGTGAAGCCTTCCTTGCCTATCGTGACCAAGAAGATGCCCTCAAAGAAGTAGCGGCAACCATCAAGTCACCACAGATCAAGGAAGTGCCAAACAAGGTTGAAAGTCTTGCTCAGCAAGTTCGTGACCTGCAAAAAGAAAATGCAGCTCTGAAAGAAAAAGCAGCGGCAGCTGCTGCTGGTGATGTCTTCAAAGAGGTCAAAGATGCTAACGGCATTCGCTACATTGCCAGTCAAGTCCAAGTATCAGATGCAGGTGCCCTCCGTACCTTCGCTGACAACTGGAAACAAAAAGATTACTCAGATGTCTTGGTCTTGGTTGCTGCGATCGGTGACAAGGTCAATGTCCTTGTAGCCAGCAAATCAAGCGATGTTCATGCAGGGAACCTCATCAAAGTCCTTGCTCCAATCGTAGCAGGTCGTGGTGGTGGTAAGCCAGATATGGCCATGGCAGGTGGTAGCGATGCCTCTGCTATCCAAACCCTCTTGAACAGTGTTGCTGATGAAATTAACTACAAAAAGAAATTGCTTCTCTAAAAGAAAAATCAACGGCAGTATTGGTTCAGTCTTCAAAGATGTGAAAGATGCTAACTACATTCGCTACGCTGTATCAAAACTCTCTTGAACAGCGTAGCTGACAACTTGTAATTAATACTGAAAACTCTTTTATCCTCTGTGATATACTCCCCTTATAGTGGACAGTGAAAAAACAAAAATTTTCACTAGAAACTATAAAGGGAGTTTTATTATGTCCAAAAGAAGTCCAAAGTCTGTCTCTGAGAAACTAGAAATTGTTCTACTCT
>NZ_JAOTGL010000045.1:0-7724 GCF_044427045.1 Streptococcus sp. 2022WUSS135 | reverse complement strand
CATTTTCATGCCTTTCTAGTTGTTTTGTGGTTATTATAATTATAAAGCATGAAATGGAAAACGAGCAACTCCTAAGTGGAATTGCTCGTTTTTTATATGTGAGAAGCTAGTTTTTGCCCAGCCTCTTCGTCCACTATTAGTCAATAGAGATAGTATCTACAGATGATTCTTCTCCGTTTGTTAAACTAACAACATAAACTGATTTAACGACATTGTGCTCTTTGTCAACAGACATTGTACCAGTCACACCTTCAAAGTCTTTCAGAGCTGCAAGATTAGCCTTCACTGCTGCTGAATCAGCTGCACCTTTTGCTGCTTCTGCTGCCATGTAAACCGAGTCGTAAGCTAAAGCTGAGAACATTGATGGCTCTTCATTGTACTCTTTCACGTATGCATCATGGAATGCTTTTGCTTTTTCGCTTGCTGATGTTACAAATCCAGAAAGGTAGTAAACATTTGATGCTGCTGATGCAGTTGCCAATTCAGTAAATTGTGGTGAGTCAAAACCATCTGAACCAAGAATTGGCTTGTCAATACCCAAACCGCGTGCTTGCTTCACAATTGTACCTGTTTCATTGTAGTAACCAGGCATGATGATGGCATCAAATTCTTTATCTTTCAATTTTGTCAAAGCAGCTTGGAAATCCTTATCGCCAGAAGCAAATGTGATTTCTGAAACGATTTCTCCTTTGTAAGCCTTCTTGAAAGCCTCTGCTACACCCTTACCATAATCAGAAGAGTTGTCAAAGTAAAGAACAACTTTCTTAGCTGACAAGTTCTCAGTAGCGTATTTAGCCATAATTTGACCTTGATACCCATCTGTAAAGGTTGTACGGAAGAAGTATTCTTGTACCTCACCTTTATCGTTCACAACCAAGTTTGTTTGAGTTCCTGAAGGAGTAATCATAGGAACACCAGCAGATGTCAATGCTGGAATAGAGGCTGCTGAAGCTCCTGATGTAGCAGGGCCAATCACAACGTTTGCCCCTTCACTTGCCAAGCTTGTTGCAACAGTAGCTGCCTCTGCTGTTTCAGACTTGTTGTCTTTTGTAATCACTTCGATTTTTTTGCCGTCAATACCACCCGCAGCATTGATTTCTTTCACGGCAAGGTTGGCACCTTTTTCCTCTGTTTGACCATAGGATGAAACAGCACCTGACAACTCCAAGTTGTAGCCGATTTTAAATGTATCACCTACAGAAGAACCTGCGGCTGAAGTATTGGTTGTCGAAACATTACCACATGCAGCAAGTAGAGCTGCAGAGGCAAATGTAGCAAGCGCTACTGCAAATTTTCTTGTTTTCATGAAAACTCCTTAAATCTTTCTTAAATTTTACGATGTATCTAATATACTGAATTATCTGAAAATTGTCAACAAAAAAAGAAAAAATTTTTAAAATAAAAACATAACAAAACTCCAATTATCCGCATAAACACTGGAAGTATTCCACCCCATCAAGGATAAAACCAATCAAATTACTACTGATTTACTACGTATGAATGAGCTTTGGTACGACGATTTTCCTTGAAAGGTGAAGATTAAAAAGGCACTTCCAATACAAATTGAATATTCAAAAGAGGTAGGCACTTCAAATATGAGGTGTCTATTTTTTTACTCAATTTGAAAGGTCGTGATAATGATGACAAGAAAACCTCATGAAAAGAAATGTCGCTCTCCCACGACAGACACACTGAAAATATAAAAATCAATATATCACAGAAAGGACGAAAAATATGGAACTAAAATATGTTATTCCCAACATGGAAAAGACTTTTGGAAACTTGGAGTTTGCCGGTGAGGATAAGGTCATACAAAGAAGAATCAACGGACAGCTTACCGTTTTATCAAGAAGCTATAACCTCTATTCCGATGTACAGAGAGCAGATGATATTGTGGTAACACTTCCGGCGGAAACAGGCGAGAAAAACTTTACCTTTGAGGAAAAAGTAAAGCTCATCAATCCCCGTATCAAAGCAGAGGGATACAAAATCGGCACACGAGGTTTTACCAATTATATTTTGGAAGCAGATGACATGATAAAAGCATAGAAAGTGAGGAAAAGAAATGAGATTAGCAAACGGTATTGTTTTAGAAAAGGAAGCGACCTTTGGAGAGCTGAAATTCTCCGCACTCCGTCGTGAGGTACGCATTCAAAAGGAAGATGGCACGCTTTCGGAAGAAATCAAGGAGCGTACCTATGACCTTAAATCCAAAGGACAGGGACGAATGATTCAGGTAAGCATTCCAGCCGGTGTTCCGCTAAAAGACTTTGACTATAACGCACATGTAGAGCTTGTCAATCCGGTTGCCGATACAGTAGCAACCGCAACCTTTCAGGGAGCAGAGGTGGACTGGTACATCAAGGCGGATGATATTGTTCTGGCAAAGGATATGGGAAATTTCAAAAGAGAAGCTCCTAAAAAAGAGCCTGTTACTGAAAAATAAGAGAAAGAGAAAAAATCGAAAGGAGGAATACGCAGATGAAACAGTGGCTTTTTTCCGGTAAACGGATTCGACCAAGCGATAAAGATTTGGTCTTTCATACAGTCATATCTATACTCCTGCCGGTGTTTATTCTTGTAGTCGCCCTGTTTCATGCCAAAACTATCTTAGAGATAAATCGGCAGGAGTTTCATTTACCAAAGGCAAGTGAAATCAATACTCCCTACCTTGCTTTAAGCTGTATCATTTCCGGTATTGTTTGTCTGTCACTGATTTTTGTGATTAGACGCTATCGTTATGACTGGATAAAACAACTCTACCATCGTCAGAAATTAGCCAGAATGATACTGGAAAATAAATGGTATGAAGTAAAACAGGTAAAATCAGAGGGTATTTTTGAAGATTCTTCCGGTCGGACAAGGGAAAAGATAAGCTACTTCCCGAAAATCTATTACCACATGAAAAACGGTCTGATACGGATATGTGTAGAAATCACACTGGGCAAGTATCAGGAACAGCTCCTGCATTTAGAGAAAAAGTTAGAAAGTGGCTTATATTGTGAGCTGACCGAAAAAGAGCTGAAAGATTCTTATGTGGAATATACCCTGCTTTATGACATGATTGCCAACCGCATATCCATTGATGAAGTACAGGCAAAAAATGGAAGGCTCCGCCTGATGAAAAATATCTGGTGGGAATATGACAAACTCCCTCACATGCTGATTGCAGGCGGTACAGGTGGCGGTAAAACCTATTTTATCCTGACCCTGATTGAAGCCCTGCTCCGTACAAACGCAAAACTGTATATCCTTGACCCGAAAAATGCCGACCTTGCAGACTTAGGTTCTGTCATGAAAGATGTTTATTACCAAAAGGAAGATATACTTTCCTGCATTGACAGATTCTATGAGGAAATGGTGGAACGCAGTACGGCTATGAAAGAAATGACAAACTACAAAACAGGTGAAAACTATGCCTATTTGGGACTTCCGGCTCATTTTCTGATTTTTGATGAATATGTCGCTTTTATGGAAATGCTTGGAACAAAGGAGAATACCGCTGTCTTAAACAAGTTAAAACAGATAGTCATGTTAGGTCGGCAGGCAGGTTTTTTCTTAATCTTAGCCTGCCAAAGACCGGACGCAAAATATCTTGGCGACGGTATCCGTGACCAGTTTAATTTCAGGGTGGCTTTAGGTCGTATGTCTGAAATGGGCTATGGCATGATGTTTGGAAGTGATGTGCAGAAGGATTTTTTCTTAAAGCAAATCAAAGGTCGTGGCTATGTTGACGTAGGAACAAGTGTCATATCTGAATTTTACACACCCCTTGTACCGAAAGGACATGACTTCTTAGGGGAGATAAAGAAACTCGCAGACGGCAGGCAGGACGCACAAAAGGCGTGCGAAGCGTAAGCCTTGCCGTGCGGGCTGTCTGCCGGTTGGTGTGGCGACAGCCACGCCAACCATTCACCCCCCGTATCTAACAGGGGGGTACAAATCGACAGGAAACAGTCAAAAAAATAGCAGAAAATTCTTTGGTTACAAGGAGTTTAGAAAATTTCGTGGTATGTCAAATGAGCTTCAATAGTTGACATACCTTTTTTAATTGGAGGGATTTAACTGAATGAACAAACTTTGATACAGCATTTAAAGGAAAAACGGTTGGCTTATGGGCTATCTCAAAACCGACTGGCTATTGCTACAGGCATTACAAGGCAATATCTTAGCGACATTGAAACTGGCAAGGTTAAGCCATCAGACGAGTTGCAACAATCCCTTTGGGAAACTCTGGAACGCTTCAATCCCGATGCCCCACTTGAAATGCTCTTTGACTATGTAAGGATTCGCTTTCCCACAATGGACGTACAGCATGTGGTTGAAGAAATATTGCAATTGAAACTTTCCTATTTTCTTCATGAAGACTATGGCTTTTATTCTTATTCAGAACATTATGCCTTAGGCGATATATTCGTTCTCTGCTCTCATGAGATAGACAAAGGTGTTCTGGTGGAATTAAAAGGTCGTGGGTGCAGACAATTTGAAAGCTATCTTCTAGCACAACAAAGAAGCTGGTATGAGTTCTTTATGGACGCTTTGGTGGCTGGTGGCGTGATGAAACGCCTTGACCTTGCCATCAACGATAAAACAGGGATTTTGAATATTCCCACACTGACGGAAAAATGCCTACAGGAAGAGTGTATTTCGGTGTTCCGCAGTTTCAAGAGCTATCGCAGTGGCGAACTGGTACGCAAAGATGAAAAGGAATGTATGGGAAACACGCTTTATATCGGTTCATTACAAAGCGAAGTCTATTTCTGTATCTATGAAAAGGACTATGAGCAGTACAAGAAAAATGATATTCCCATTGAAGACGCAGAGGTTAAAAACCGTTTTGAAATCCGACTAAAAAATGAGCGTGCCTATTATGCAGTACGTGATTTACTTGTCTATGATAATCCAGAGCATACAGCTTTTAAGATTATCAATCGGTATATCCGCTTTGTGGATAAGGACGATTCAAAAGCACGTTCCGATTGGAAACTCAATGAAGAATGGGCATGGTTTATTGGAAACAATCGTGAACGATTAAAGCTAACCACAAAACCAGAGCCTTACTCTTTCCAAAGGACACTAAACTGGCTATCTCATCAAGTCGCCCCGACCTTAAAGGTTGCTATTACACTTGATGAAATTAACCAGACGCAGGTTGTGAAAGACATTCTCGACCATGCGAAACTGACAGACCGACACAAGCAGATTTTAAAGCAACAGTCGGTAAAAGAACAGGACGTGATAACGACAAAAAAATAACTTAAATACAAATTCACTGCATACAGAAAGGAGAACATTTTTATGAATTTTGGATAAAACCTTTATAACTGGTTTCTATCAAATGCTCAATCACTGGTACTTTTAGCAATCGTTGTAATTGGCTTGTATCTTGGCTTCAAGCGTGAGTTTAGTAAACTGATTGGCTTTCTCATCATTGCGATTATTGCGGTGGGCTTGGTGTTCAACGCTGCTGGAGTAAAAGACATTTTATTAGAGCTATTTAATCGCATTATCGGTGCTTAAATTAAACCGTTATTTTGTGGAATATAAGTGGTTTTCTTATGTTCCGCAAAAGAATGGTACACCAAACGAAGTGCGGTAGGGATTTTTGAATCTCTACAAAGAAAGGACGTGAACACATGGACGATATGCAAGTCTATATTGCCAACTTAGGTAAATACAATGAAGGAGAATTAGTCGGTGCTTGGTTTACCTTTCCCATTGATTTTGAAGAAGTCAAAGAGAAAATCGGCTTGAATGATGAATACGAGGAATACGCCATTCACGATTATGAGTTACCCTTTACGGTTGACGAATACACTTCTATTGGCGAACTCAATCGCCTATGGGAAATGGTATCGGAGTTGCCAGAGGAACTACAATCCGAGCTATCTGCTCTGCTCACTCATTTTTCAAGTATTGAGGAACTAAGCGAACATCAAGAGGATATTATCATTCACTCGGATTGTGATGATATGGTAGATGTCGCACGTTACTACATTGAAGAAACTGGAGTATTGGGCGAAGTGCCAACCAGTCTTCAAAACTATATTGATTACGAATCCTATGGTCGTGATTTAGAAATTTCGGGAACTTTTATCACAACCAATTATGGGATTTTTGAAATCGTCTATTGAAAGGATTGATTCTATGAAGAAAATACGAAGCTATACCAGTATTTGGTCTGTTGAGAAAGTGCTGTACTCCATCAACGATTTTAGACTTCCGTTTCCCATAACCTTTACGCAAATGACGTGGTTTGTCGTGTCACTGTTTGCGGTTATGATACTTGGCAACTTGCCACCTCTTTCCATGATTGAGGGAGCATTTCTCAAATATTTTGGAATTCCTGTGGCTTTCACATGGTTTATGTCTACAAAAACCTTTGATGGTAAAAAGCCTTATGGATTTTTGAAGTCTGTCATTGCTTATGCACTGCGACCAAAGCTGACCTATGCAGGGAAAAAAGTAACCCTTGGCAGAAACCAGCCACAAGAAGCCATTACGACAGTTAGGAGTGAATTTTATGGCATATCCAATTAAATACATTGAAAATAATCTGGTCTGGAATAAAGATGGCGAATGTTACGCCTATTATGAGCTTATTCCTTACAATTACTCATTCCTAAGTCCAGAACAGAAAATACAAGTGCATGATTCTTTCAGACAGCTTATCGCACAAAATCGTGATGGCAAGATTCATGCTCTACAAATCAGTACAGAATCCAGCATACGTTCTGCACAAGAACGTTCCAAAGAGGAAGTAACTGGCAAACTCAAAGTAATTGCCTATGACAAAATCGACCAACAGACAGACGCTTTAATATCCATGATTGGCGAAAATCAAGTGGACTACCGCTTCTTTATCGGCTTTAAGTTGCTTCTCAACGATCAAGAGTTTTCTATGAAAAGTCTTACCGTTGAAGCCAAAAATGCTTTGTCTGATTTTGTCTATGATGTGAACCATAAGCTAATGGGCGATTTTGTCAGCATGAGTAATGATGAAATCCTGCGTTTTCAGAAGATGGAAAAGCTCTTGGAAAATAAAATCTCTCGTCGTTTCAAAATCCGTAGACTGGATAAGGACGACTTCGGCTATCTGATTGAACATCTTTATGGACAGACAGGTACAGCTTATGAAGATTATGAGTACCATCTATCAAAGAAGAAGCTGGATAATGAAACGCTGATTAAATATTATGACCTTATTAAACCGACCCGTTGTCTGGTGGAAGAAAAACAGCGATACCTAAAAATTCAACAGGAAGACGAAACCGTCTATGTGGCGTACTTTACCATCAACAGCATTGTCGGCGAATTGGACTTTCCGTCCTCTGAAATCTTCTACTACCAGCAACAGCAATTTACATTCCCGATTGATACTTCTATGAATGTGGAAATCGTGGCAAACCGTAAAGCACTAAGCACCGTTCGTAATAAAAAGAAAGAACTAAAAGACCTAGATAACCACGCATGGCAAAGTGATAACGAAACCAGCTCTAATGTGGCGGAAGCTCTGGAAAGTGTCAATGAGCTGGAAAATAATTTAGACCAAAGCAAGGAATCCATGTATAAGCTCTCTTATGTGGTGCGTGTTTCCGCAAATGACCTTGACGAACTTAAACGTCGTTGTAATGAAGTGAAAGATTTCTATGATGATTTGAGCGTGAAACTGGTACGACCTTTTGGGGATATGCTGGGCTTACATGAAGAATTTTTACCTGCCA
>NZ_JAOTGL010000044.1:0-7969 GCF_044427045.1 Streptococcus sp. 2022WUSS135 | reverse complement strand
CATCACTCGCTTAATGGAGACGTTAGGGGAGCTTTATTTTTAATAGTATCGGGAAGTAGCTCAGCTTGGTAGAGTACTTGGTTTGGGACCAAGGTGTCGCAGGTTCGAATCCTGTCTTCCCGATTATATTATTTTGGCGGTGTAGCTCAGCTGGCTAGAGCGTCCGGTTCATACCCGGGAGGTCGGGGGTTCGATCCCCTTCGCCGCTATATACTCTTGTTTGCTGGACCTTTAGCTCAGCTGGTTAGAGCTCTCGGCTCATAACCGAGCGGTCGTAGGTTCGAGTCCTACAAGGTCCATATATTGGAGGATTACCCAAGTCCGGCTGAAGGGAACGGTCTTGAAAACCGTCAGGCGTGTAACAGCGTGCGTGGGTTCGAATCCCACATCCTCCTTTTCTACTACCGCGGGATGGAGCAGCTAGGTAGCTCGTCGGGCTCATAACCCGAAGGTCGTAGGTTCAAATCCTGCTCCCGCAATTTCTTTAAGATGTGGCTCGGTAGCTCAGTTGGTAGAGCAATGGATTGAAGCTCCATGTGTCGGCGGTTCGATTCCGTCTCGCGCCATTAATTTAACTTTGTCCAAGTTTATTATCTTGGGCGCGTAGCTCAGATGGTTAGAGCGCACGCCTGATAAGCGTGAGGTCGGTGGTTCGATTCCACTCGTGCCCATATTATATTGATGGAGAATTACTCAAGAGGCTGAAGAGGACGGTTTGCTAAATCGTTAGGTCGGGTAACTGGCGCAAGGGTTCGAATCCCTTATTCTCCGTAGTGAACGAGATTATCGCTTGATATTCTCGTTTTATTGTATCTTGGTGAGGGTCTATTATGAATAAATTTTCAAAATTAGTAGTAGTTGTTTCTATCTTTTTATTACTGTCATTTTCTCTTTTGTTTGTTACTTTTTCTAAAGGGTTACAGGTACCATATTTAAATAACCTTATCAGTGTTGTTGTGTCGCCAATTCAATCGGTTATTTCAGTGCCTACTAGATTTTTTTCTGAGCAGAAAGATGTCTTGACAGATTTGATTAACGCTTACGAGGAAAACAAACAATTAAAGGAAGCTATTATGAGCCTTGAAGGGATGGCTGCTGAAAATACTAGCTTGAAAGAAGAGAATGCATCGCTTCGTAGCAGTTTAGGTGTGGTATCTGATTTTCCTGAAAAACAACTTATTCCAGGATCAGTTTTAGTGAGGACTCCTTCATCGTGGTCGGAGCATATTTCAATTAATATTGGTGAGACTAGTGGTGTGACATCTAATGCACTTGTGGTTGCTAATGGTGGATTAGTTGGCATCGTGAGTTCATTGAGTTCAGATTCGGCGGTTGTTACCTTATTTACGAATTCGGATGAATTCACGAATTTGCCTGTGAAAATTTCTGTTGATTCTAAAGAAATTTATGGTATTTTATCAGGCTATGATGCAGATACAAATAGTTTTGTCATTAATCAGTTGAACTCAGTTGATGAAATTGCAGTGGGGAGCAATGTTGTAACGAGTGATTTGGCTGGTGCGACTCCGGCAAATGTCCAAATTGGTAAAGTTGTATCGGTTAAATCAAATAGTAATAGTTTAAATAGAGAAGTATATGTTGAGCCGACAGCTAGTTTTTCAAACATTTATTCGGTTTTAGTGGTAGGTCAAACAAATGCGCAATAAAATGATAGAAATATTTATGTTTCCCATCTTGTTCTTTATTTTATTACTTGATGGACAGATTTCAACGTTGGTAACAAATTGGTCGGTTGGATTATTTACTATTTCAAGTCATTTGGTACTTATGTTAGCTATTTTTTATGCTAACTATGTGTCTCTTGGTTTTTCATTATTCATATTTACTTTGCTAGGTTTGGTATATGATATTAGTTATCTTAATCTGATTGGTATTGCTACTACAACCCTTCCTTTAGTTTTGTATTGCATCTATTTCTTCTTCCAAAGTGCAGTCAGCAAGCGAGGAATTAATATTTTGATTTTACTAGTAGCTATTTTTCAATTTGAATTTATTAGTTATTCATTTGCTCGTATTTTTCATATAACAAACTTGTCTGTATTTATCTTCGTTTTTAATAAATTACTTCCAAGTTTACTATTCAATTTGGTCTTATTTTTCGTACTACAACCGTTATTTGAGCGTTTATTTGGAATAACAAACAAGACATAGAAATGTAATAATTGCGTAATATACTTACGCAATTTTTTTGATAAAATGAGAGAGTCAGAAAGTATAGAGGAGTTATGTTCGGATATGAAGAAAAAAATCTTGGCTACAATTATGTTAAGTACAGTCGTTCTATCTAATGCTAATTATGTAGCTGTGATTAGTGCGAATGATGTAGATAGTCAGATTGCAGCAAAAAATCAACAGATTAGTGAGTTGACAGCACAACAAGCTGAAGCTCAACAACAAGTTGATGCTATTCAAGGACAAGTTGATGCAATTGTTAGTGAACAGGCGAAATTAACAGAAGAAAATACTCGTTTGGAAGCAGAATCGCAGACATTGGGGGCAGATATTGAGCGTTTGTCAGCTGATATTGTATCGCGTGATGGTGCTTTGAGGGAGCAGGCACGTAGTGCTCAAATTGATGGTTCTGCTTCAAGTTACATTAATACAATTTTGGATTCAAAATCAATCATTGATGCTGTTTCTCGTGTTAATGCAATGCGTGAGATTGTTTCAGCTAATAACCGTATGTTGGAACAACAAAAGGCTGATAAAGAAGCGATTGTTGAAAAACAGAAGGCAAACCAAGAAGCAATCACTACTTTGGCTGCTAATCGTCAGAAATTGGAAGATGATGCCCAAGTATTGCAAGTACGTCAAGCTGAATTAGAAGCTGCTAAGTTAAATTTGGCTGTGCAGAAAGCTACTGCTGAAGATGAGAAGAATTCATTACTGGAGAAAAAGGCAGTAGCAGAGGAAGCGGCTCGTCAAGCGGCCGCTCGTCAGGCTGAGTATCAAGCGCAACAAGCTTCTCTAGCGCAACAACAAGTGGCTTCAGTATCGGCACCTGTTGTGTCAACTCCAGTAGCAACTACAGTGACTGAGACGGTTTCAGTACCTTCTCAGTCAGTAAGCACATCTACAACACCGGTATTCTCTGGGTCAAGTAGCTCAGCTGCTGTGAGCAATGCGCGCTATGATGCTTCATCTTACCCGGTTGGTGAGTGTACTTGGGGCGTTAAATCTCAACTTTCATGGGTTGGTCCTTACTGGGGAGATGCTAAACAGTGGTTAGCATCAGCACGTGCTGAAGGTTTTAGTACAGGTTCTACTCCACAAGTGGGTGCAATTGCTGTTTGGACTGGTGGCTATTATGGGCACGTAGCGGTTGTTACGGCTGTTGAATCCTCAACAAGTATCCAAGTCGTTGAATCAAACTATATGGGTCGTCGTTATATTGGTAACCATCGAGGTGGTTATTTCAACCCAACAACGACTTCTGAGGGAGCAGTTTACTACATTTACCCTCCATATTAAGAAATTTTCAAATAGAGCGTGTAGAATTGCGCTCTATTTTTGTTTGAAAAATGGAGGAAAAAGGGTTAAAATAGTAAAGGTAGAAATATATAGGAGGCTGTCATGGCGTTTACTGACTTAAAATTGTTCGCTCTTTCGTCAAATCAGAAGTTAGCTGAACAGGTGTCGAAAAAAATAGGAATTCCTCTTGGAAAATCAAGTGTTCGTCAATTTTCAGATGGTGAAATTCAGGTAAATATTGAGGAATCCATTCGTGGAACTCATGTGTACATTCTTCAATCTACTAGCTCACCAGTTAATGATAATTTAATGGAAATTTTGATTATGGTTGATGCTCTTAGACGTGCATCTGCTGAATCAGTAAACGTAGTAATGCCTTATTATGGTTATGCACGCCAAGACCGGAAGGCTCGTGCACGGGAACCAATTACATCAAAATTGGTGGCTAATATGTTGCAGACAGCGGGGGTCAATCGTTTGTTGACAATTGATTTGCATGCTGCGCAGATCCAGGGATTCTTCGATATTCCTGTTGATCATTTGATGGGTGCTCCATTGATTGCGGATTATTTTGAGCGTCGTGGTATGGTAGGTGATGGCTATGTTGTTGTATCACCTGACCATGGTGGTGTGACACGTGCCCGTAAGTTAGCACAGTTCTTGAAGACACCGATTGCTATTATTGATAAACGTCGTAGTGTTGATAAGATGAATACATCAGAAGTGATGAACATTATTGGCGATATTAAGGATAAAACTTGTATCTTGATTGATGATATGATTGATACTGCGGGTACCATCTGTCATGCAGCGGATGCTTTGGCAGATGCAGGGGCAACAGCTGTTTATGCTTCATGTACGCACCCAGTATTGTCAGGGCCTGCTATGGATAACATTAGTAAGTCAGCAATTAAGAAATTGGTTGTTCTTGATACAATTGAAATTGCAGAAGATCGCTTAATCGATAAAATCGAACATATTTCAACGGCAGAATTATTAGCGGAAGCGATTATTCGTATTCATGAAAAACGTCCCTTGTCACCTTTGTTTGAGGCAAGTCGTGTTAAATAGGTATGAGGAGAGTCAAATGACTCTTCTTTTTTACATTTATTTTCAAAATGTATTATAATAGTTTTATATGTTTTTGAGGTGGCAGAATGGATTTATTAAATCGTTTTAATAAGAATTTGAATCGGATTGAGGTTTCGATGATTCGTCAGTTTGATCAGTCTATTTCGGATGTTCCAGGGATTTTGAAACTGACCTTGGGAGAGCCTGATTTTACAACGCCTGATCATGTCAAAGAAGCGGCTAAGGCTGCAATCGATGCTAACCAGAGCTATTATACTGGTATGGCTGGTCTTTTGGAGTTGCGCCAAGCAGCAGCTGAGTTTGTGGCTGAAAAATATAATTTACACTACAATCCAGAAAATGAAATCCTCTCTACAATCGGTGCGACAGAAGCTCTATCAGCGAGTTTAGTTGCTATTTTAGAAGCTGGGGATACGGTACTTCTACCTGCCCCTGCCTATCCTGGTTATGAGCCGATTGTCAATATGGTGGGAGCAGACATTGTTGAAATCGATACGACGGCAAATGATTTTGTGTTGACACCTGAGATGTTGGAAGAAGCGATTATTGAGCAGGGGGATAAGCTAAAAGCTGTCATTCTCAACTATCCTGCCAATCCAACGGGAGTGACCTACTCACGTGAGCAAATTCAGGCCTTTGCGGATGTCTTGCGTAAGTATCCTGTCTTTGTCCTATCAGATGAGGTCTATGCGGAGTTGACTTACACTGGCCAGCCCCATACTTCGATTGCGGAGTTTTTGCCAGAACAGACCATTTTGATTCAGGGATTGTCCAAGTCCCATGCCATGACAGGTTGGCGGATTGGCTTGATTATGAGTCAGGCTCCCATCATCGCTCAAATCATCAAGAGCCACCAATATCTCGTGACTGCAGCGTCAACTGCTATGCAGTATGGTGCGGTTGAGGCCTTGAAAAACGGTAAGGATGATGCTCTGCCAATGCGGGCGGAGTATATCAAGCGTAGGGATTACATCATCGAGAAGATGACGGACTTGGGCTTTAAAATTATCAAGCCTGATGGAGCATTTTACATCTTTGCAAAAATCCCTGCGGGTTACAATCAAGATTCCTTTAGCTTCTTGCAAGACTTTGCGAGAAAGAAAGCGGTGGCCTTAATTCCGGGTGCAGCCTTCGGTCAGTATGGAGAAGGCTATGTGCGAATTTCCTATGCAGCAAGTATGGAGAAAATTCAAACAGCTATGGTTCGTTTGAAGGAATATCTAGAAGAAAATGGAACGAATTGAAACTAGGGGATTAGTCCTTTACAATCGGAATTTTCGAGAAGATGACAAGCTGGTCAAGATTTTTACAGAGAAGGCTGGCAAGCGAATGTTTTTCGTGAAACATGCTTCTAAGTCCAAGTTGGTAGCTTCTATCCAACCTTTGACCTATGCGGATTTTATCGTTAAAATCAATGATGATGGTCTGTCTTATATCGAAGATTTTCATCAGGTACAGCCATTTAAGAGTATTAACGGTGATATTTTTAAACTTAGCTATGCTACCTACATCTTGGCCTTGGCAGATGCGGCCTTGCAGGATAAGGTTTATGACCCAGCCCTCTTTGCATTTTTGGTCAAGACCTTGGATTTGATGGAGTCGGGTTTGGACTATGAAATTTTGACCAATATCTTTGAAATTCAGCTCTTGGGACGATTTGGGATCAGTCTGAATTTTCACGAGTGTGCTTTTTGTCATCGGGTTGGCTTGCCTTTTGACTATTCCTACAAGTACAGCGGTGTCTTGTGTCCGCAACACTATCAACAAGATGAGCGACGGGCTTATCTGGATCCCAATGTTCCCTATCTACTTGATCAATTTCAGGCTATTTCCTTTGATGAGCTGGAAACCATTTCCATCAAGCCTGAGATGAAGCGAAAATTACGGCTTTTTATTGACCAGCTGTACGAGGAATATGTGGGGATTCACTTGAAATCCAAGAAATTTATAGATGATTTGTCTTCTTGGGGGCAGATTATGAAACCAAGAACAGAAAATGAGGAAACAGAATGAAACGTATTGCAGTAGATGCTATGGGTGGGGACCACGCCCCTCAGGCAGTGGTAGAAGGTGTCAATCAAGCCTTGGCTGCCTTTCCAGACATTGAAATTCAACTTTATGGTGATGAGGCTAAAATCAAGCAGTATTTGACAGTGACAGAGCGTGTCAGCATCGTCCATACGACGGAGAAAATCAATTCAGATGATGAGCCTGTCAAGGCTATTCGTCGTAAGAAAGAGGCTTCTATGGTCCTAGCGACCAAGGCTGTTAAGGATGGTCAGGCAGATGCGGTCTTGTCAGCTGGAAATACAGGTGCTCTTTTGGCGGCAGGCGTCTTTGTCGTCGGTCGCATCAAGAACATCGACCGTCCTGGTCTTATGTCTACCTTGCCGACTATGGACGGTAAGGGATTTGATATGATGGACTTGGGGGCAAATGCTGAAAATACATCTCATCATCTCTATCAGTATGGTATTCTTGGCTCATTTTACGCGGAGCATGTGCGTGGTGTCAAACAACCTCGTGTGGGACTTTTGAACAACGGTACGGAAGATACCAAGGGCACGCCAGTTCACCAAGAAGCCTATAAACTCTTGGCGGAAGACAAGTCAATCAACTTTATTGGCAATGTGGAGGCGCGTGAGTTGCTTAACAGCGTGGCGGATGTGGTCGTGACGGATGGTTTCACGGGAAACGCTGTGCTGAAAACAGTTGAAGGGACTGCAAAATCCATCGTTGGTCAGTTGACTGGCTCAATCAAGAATGGTGGTCTGCGTGCTAAATTGGGTGGTCTCTTGGTCAAACCAACCTTGAAAAAGGCCTTGGGGGCTATGGACTATAAAACTGCAGGTGGTGCTGTCTTGCTTGGTCTGAAAGCACCTGTCATCAAGGCGCACGGATCCAGCGATGCTCAGTCAATTTTCTATACGATCAAGCAGACGCGTTCGATTTTGGAGGCTGGTATTGTTGAAAAATCAGTGGCCAAATTTTCAGTAGTGGAGGAGAGTCATGACTAGAGAGCAGGTCTATCAGCGGGTTGTTGAATTAATTCAGGATGAAAAGGGAGAAGATTTTCAAGTTCAACCTGAATCTACTTTGACAGATAATATTGCAGCAGATTCAGTAGAAATCATGGAATTTGTTCTTAATTTGGAGGATGAATTTCATGTAGATGTCCCAGATGCTGCTATTGAGCATTTTGAGGTCCTATCTGATATTGTTGATTTTATTTATGAAGAAGTAAAAAAACGTTCGTAGTGAACTGCTCCCTGTCAAGTGGACAATGAAATAATAAAAGATTAGGCGACGGCCTTGTTCCTCATTTCAAGAGGGGCAAGGCCGTTGTTGCGTTCTTGAAATCGTTGATGATTATAAAAATAGATGT
>NZ_JAOTGL010000043.1:0-8795 GCF_044427045.1 Streptococcus sp. 2022WUSS135 | reverse complement strand
TTGTTTAGGGCAACACCTGTTCTCGAATCTGAGAGCTTAGCTTCATAATCAAGCTGAGCTCTTTTTGCGTAGTAGAACTGTTTCTGGTATCCGCAGTTGCTTCTCTTTTTCGGACAGGCATTACAAACGTAGGGAGCCTTTTTGAGCAGAGGGCAGGTCTCACAATTGGAGGTACTAGAGTTCTCTTTTATCAGCCTATTTCTCCGAACTTCTTTTGAGATTGTGGACGGGTCTTTTCCTAGCTTAGTAGCGATAGCCGAGAAGGGCTTAAGTTGTTCAATTCCTATTTGAATATCGTTGCGATCAGAGAGAGTTAAGTGTTTGTTTTTCATTGTCGATTACCAACTTGTCCCATAGTAAGTTCTACCTTATTTCTTTGTCTCATTCCAGTTTCCAGTTTTTAAGACAGACTAGAACTTACTTTGGGAATTTACTTTTGTTTTTCATTGTCGATTACCAACTTGTCCCATAGTAAGTTCTACCTTATTTCTTTGTCTCATTCCAGTTTCCAGTTTTTAAGACAGACTAGAACTTACTTTGGGAATTTACTATAAGAAAATATTTTCTGAAAAGGAGGCTCTGTCTAAAAAATATTTTTTGCCTGTGGTATAATAAGAAGGATATTTCTAGAATGAGGTCTTTGAAGTGAAAAAAAGAAAGAACAAGCCTTTGGAACACGATGGAAATTTTATTTCCCTTCGTTTAAATATTTTATTTTCTATCGTGATTTTCCTTTTCCTAGTTTTGATATTGCGTCTGGCAGATATGCAGATCATCAATCATGATTTTTATAGTAATAAGCTGTCTACTGCCAGTCAGAAAATCATCAGCAATGGCTCTATCCGTGGGCAGATTTACGATGCGCAGGGAAAACCTTTGGTTGAAAACGAGATTCAGCAGGTTGTCTCCTTCACACGTCCCAACAAGATGTCTGCTCAGGAAATGAAAGAAGTAGCTAATAAACTCTTGCAGTGGGTCAATGTTTCAGACGTAACAATTACTCAACGTGATAAGGCTGATTATTATTTGGCAGATGAAGAGGTTTATCGTCAGGTAGTCGAGGCCTTGCCAAAAGATAAAAAATACGATTCCGATGGTAACTACTTGAGCGAATCAACAATTTATTCGAATGCAGTTGATAGTATCCCTGCCGAAGCATTACAATATTCTGAGCAAGACAATAAAGCGATTGAACTGTTCAAGCAGATGAATGGTGCTACTTACTTCTCTACTGTTAATTTGGTAACGGATACTCTGACTTCTGAACAGGTTGCTCATATCGTAGCCAATGAAAGTCAACTTCCAGGTATTTCAACGACCAATAACTGGCAACGGACGATTTTACCAACTTCCCTCAGCTCCATTATCGGTACAGTAACGAGTGAACAGGCTGGTTTGCCTGCAGAAGATGCAGAATACTATCTATCCAAGGGCTACTCTTCAAATGACCGTGTGGGAACTGCCTACCTCGAGAAACAATATGAAGAAGTCTTGCAAGGTCAACGTGAGAAAAAACAAATAAACCTAGATAGAAATGGAAATATCGAAAGTATTGAGACAATCCAAGAAGGGCAGCAGGGAAATAATATTAAACTGACTATTGATTTAGCCTTTCAAGATGGGGTCAATGCTATTTTGAAAAAATACTTTGAAAGTGAGCTAGCTACTGGTAGTGCGCTTTACTCGGAAGGTGTTTATGCAGTTGCATTAAATCCTTCTACAGGTGCAGTGCTTGCTATGTCAGGATATAGTCACGAAAAAGGCTCAAGTACTATTACGGAGGATGCTCTTGGTACGATTACAAGTGTCTTTACACCAGGTTCCATCGTCAAAGGAGCGACAATTAGCTCTGGTTGGGAAAATGGAGTTATCAGTGGTAATCAGGTTCAATTAGATGAACCAATCTATTTTGCAGGTTCAGCTCCGATTACATCTTGGTACGGTGCTTACGGTAGTTTTAATATAGATGCTACTCAGGCTTTGGAGTATTCATCAAACGTTTATATGGTTAAGATTGCTTTGGGACTACTTGGTCAGACCTACTCAGCTAACATGTATTTGAATGATGGTGATACATTGAAAAACGCCATGACTAAGCTTCGTTCGACTTTTGCAGAATATGGTCTTGGTGCTTCTACAGGTATTGACCTTCCACTCGAATCTACAGGATTTTTACCAGATAAGTATACGACAGCCAACTTTATTACCAACGCTTTTGGACAGTTTGATAACTATACACCGATGCAGATGGCACAGTATGCAGCGACCATTGCGAATAATGGGACACGGATTTCTCCTCACCTCGTTGAGGGAATTTATGGGAATAATGCCCAAGGTGGTTTGGGAGAATTAATTGAGACCGTATCTGGTAAGGAGATGAATCAGGTTAATATCTCCGCTGAGGATATGTCTCTTCTTCGTCAAGGTTTCTACCAAGTTGTCAATGGCGGTGGGCGCTTTAATACAGGTAGTGCTATCGGTCGTGGTGCGGCCGTGACCATCAGTGCCAAGACTGGTACAGCCGAAACCTATACAACAACAGCTTCAGGAGATGTGGTTACTGCGATCAACACCAACGTTGTTGCCTACGCGCCTAGTGATAATCCTCAAATTGCGGTAGCAGTTGTCCTACCAAATTTGACCAATCAAAGTTCAACAACTACTAAAACAATTACTCAAGAAATTATCAATTTATATCAATCACTTCACCCAATGAACTAAGGAGGCTTATGCTTTACCCTACACCTATTGCCAAGTTAATTGATAGTTATTCTAAATTGCCAGGTATCGGTATAAAAACGGCTACCCGTTTAGCTTTTTATACTATTGGCATGGAGGATGATGTCGTTAATGAATTTGCTAAAAATTTATTGGCAGCTAAGCGAGACCTATCTTATTGCTCTATTTGTGGTAATTTGACAGATCAGGACCCCTGTGCCATTTGCCAGGACTCAACGCGAGACCAATCTACTATTTTGATTGTAGAGGATAGTCGAGATGTTACAGCTTTGGAAAATATTCAAGAATACCACGGTCTTTATCATGTCTTGCATGGCTTGATTTCTCCCATGAATGGTATCGGACCAGATGATATTAATTTGAAAACCCTCCTCACTCGCCTGATGGACAATGAGGTTACAGAAGTTATTGTGGCGACCAATGCAACTGCGGATGGTGAGGCGACATCAATGTATATTTCTCGTGTGCTTAAACCTGCTGGAATAAAAGTAACCCGATTAGCTCGAGGTCTAGCAGTTGGAAGTGATATTGAATATGCAGATGAAGTGACCCTGTTGAGGGCTATTGAAAACCGCACAGAGCTATAGCTGTTCTGTAGTTAGATACGTTCCTAATTTTAAGATAGGATAGATATGATTTGTTAAATTATGCTATACTAAGAGTAATAGCGTTGATACAGGAAGGAAAATATATGTCAAAAGAAACCTTGATTTTACTATATGGTGGGCGTTCTGCAGAGCGTGAGGTATCCGTTCTGTCTGCCGAAAGCGTCATGCGTGCCATCAATTATGATAAATTTTTTGTCAAAACCTATTTCATCACACAAACTGGGGACTTTATTAAGACGCAAGAGTTTTCTCAAACACCGTCTGCCGATGAAAAACTCATGACAAACGCGACAATTGTTGAAGAGCAAAAAATCCGTCCGAGCGATATTTATGAAGAAAAGGCCGTCGTTTTCCCTGTTCTTCATGGACCAATGGGAGAAGACGGGTCAATTCAAGGCTTCTTGGAAGTGCTTCGTATGCCTTATGTTGGTACTAATATATTGTCTTCCAGCGTTGCTATGGACAAAATTACTACCAAGCGTGTTCTTGAATCAGCAGGAATCTCCCAAGTACCTTATGTGGCAGTTATCGAGGGTGAAAATATCGACGATAAGATTGCAGAGATTGAAGGAAAATTGACTTATCCGGTCTTTGTAAAACCAGCTAATATGGGATCAAGTGTCGGTATCTCAAAAGCCGAGGATTTAGCTGGCTTGCGTAAGGCGCTTGATTTGGCCTTCAAGTATGACAGCCGTGTCCTCGTTGAGCAGGGGGTTAATGCGCGTGAGATTGAGGTTGGTCTTTTGGGAAATGCTGACGTGAAAACGACATTTCCTGGCGAAGTAGTCAAAGACGTTGCTTTTTATGATTACGATGCCAAATACATCGACAACAAAATCACCATGGAAATCCCAGCTAAGATTGATGAGTCTATCATGGACACCATGCGGGATAATGCTGCCAAGGCCTTCCGTGCTATCGGTGGTTGTGGCCTTTCTCGCTGTGATTTCTTCCTGACTGAAGACGGAGACATCTTCCTAAATGAGCTCAACACCATGCCAGGATTTACCCAGTGGTCTATGTATCCACTCCTTTGGGATAATATGGGACTTGCTTACCCAGATTTGATTGAAGAGCTTGTTCGTTTGGCCAAGGAAATGTTTGAAAAACGTGAAAGTCATTTGATTTAATGAGAATGAAAATGAAAAGGATTGGAAAATTTCCAATCTTTTTCTAGTTCACATTCTTGCAAAGGTTTGCAAAAAAGAATAGAATGGTTTCAAGTATGTGGAGGTGTTTATGTATCAAACGACAGTAAAAGGGGAAGGTCTGTTTCAGGCAGTTTCTCAAGGTTATGGTGAACCGGTTCATACCTTTGGTGTGACGGAGAAGGGGGAGACTCCCGTTAGTCTAGTGAACATTGGCTTAGCTGCCTGCATCACCATGTGTGTCCAGGGTTACTATGCCAGCCAAGAAGGCAATAAAACCATGCCTGTTCAGGTGGAGAGTCGCTTGGACAATCAGCGTTTTGAAGTGTTGATTGGAATTGGAGAGTCGGTTTCAGCGCAAAAGCAGAAAGAGATTCTTGCCTATGTGGAAAAGAAATGTAAAGTCAAAGCTCTTTTGAGGGAAGACTTGAAGTTTGAGACAAGTTTTTATGTCTTAGAAAGTGTGGAGTAGATGTTTTTAGCAATTGAAAAAATGCGACAAGGTTTATGAGATGAAAGATGGTGTCCTCACTCAAGTTCGATAAAAAGTGGTATAATAGAAAGAGCGAAAGCTCTTTTTTAGTTTATTGGAGAAAACAATGAAATTAACCTTACACGAAGTCGCTCAGGTCTTGGGCGCAAAAAATGATATTAGTCTTTATCCCGATACAGCACTCAACAAGGTCGAGTTCGATAGCCGACTCGTCACAACTGGCGACCTCTTTGTTCCCCTCAAGGGTGCGCGTGACGGTCATGACTTTATTCCTGTTGCTTTTGAAAATGGCTGCGCAGTAACCCTTTCGGAAGTCAGCCTTGATGTTCCCCACATCCTAGTAGATGACTGCTTGGATGCGCTTCAACAATTAGCGGCCTACTACCTAGAGAAAATAGGGGTAGAAGTCATTGCCGTGACAGGCTCAAACGGTAAAACGACCACAAAGGACATGATTCACGATGTTCTAGCGACGACTTACAAGACTTACAAGACACAAGGCAACTACAATAACGAAATTGGTCTGCCTTACACTGTCCTCCATATGCCTGACGATACAGAAAAAGTGGTCTTGGAAATGGGACAGGACCACTTGGGCGACATTCATCTCCTGTCTGAAATTGCCAAACCAAGTCTATCAGTTATTACCCTTTTTGGTGAAGCCCATCTGGAATTTTTCGGCTCACGAGAAGAGATTGCCAAAGGAAAATTACAGATTGCGGATGGAATGGAGCCAGGTAGTAAACTCTTGATCCCAGCTGATCCGATTGCGGACAAACTCTTGCCAAGCCATGTAGAACTTATTCGCTTCGGTGAGCAGGCTGATTTGCAGGTGACCAGTCTGGTCGAGTCAAAAGATAGCCTGACCTTCACCGTCAACTTTATGGACGGTGACATTTTCCTCCCAGTAACGGGCAAGTACAATGCCACCAATGCTATGGTAGCAAGCTATGTGGGCAAGACCTTGGGTGTGCCTGATGAGGCAATCAAGTCAGCTCTAGCCAGTCTTAACTTGACCCGCAACCGCACCGAGTGGAAGAAGGCAGCAAACGGAGCAGACATTCTCAGCGATGTCTACAACGCCAACCCAACGGCCATGCGATTGATTTTGGAAACCTTCTCGAGCATTCCAACAAATGAAGGCGGCAAGAAAATCGCGGTTTTGGCAGACATGAAAGAACTGGGTAGCCAATCCATCGATCTCCACAATCAGATGATTCTGAGCCTGTCGCCTGATGTGCTAGACACTGTTATTTTCTACGGTCAGGATATTGAAGACCTGGCTCAGTTGGCTAGTCAGATGTTCCCAATTGGAAAAGTCTATTTCTTTAGGAAAAATGCAGAGCAGGATCAATTTGAAGACCTGGTAAAACAGGTTAGAGAAAGTCTAGGGAAAGAGGACCAAATCCTCTTTAAAGGCTCTAATTCCATGAACCTTGGAAAAGTGGTGGAAGCGTTAGAAAAATAGGAGAAATAGAATTGTCAATCCTAGATGAATTGTTTCAACATGAAGATATTCAGCCACATTTAATATATAAAGAAATAAAGGCAAAAGATTATCTTTTAGATGAGGGGCAAGTCTCGCATATGATTTATCTTGTAAAGTCAGGTGCATTGAGGCTGTGGCATAACCATGACGGAAAAGACATCACTATTCAGTTTTTCTTTGAGGGTGATTCGGTTTCGTCTCTTGAAAGTTTTTTAACGAAGACAGAAAGTATTTATAGTCTTCAAGCTATTGAAGATACTGTGGTTTATTGCCTAAATCGGCAGCTATTTGAAACATTTTTACTAGAGCACCCAGAGTATTATCACTCGTTGACAATACTTTTAAGTCAGAAAATGATTAAATACAACCATCTTTTTCTGTCACGAATAAAAAACTCACCTGAGCAACGATTTTTAGAATTAGTTCAAGAAAAATCTGACCTGTTATGGAGAGTTCCAGATATTTATTTATCTTCTTATCTAGGAATAACTCCTGTATCACTTTCTAGAATAAAAAAACGACTGACTTAACATTTGTTAATGTCGGTCTTTTTAGATTGTAATATACTGGTTGTACCTTGAATGATAAACGAGGAACAATAAAAAAACAGAGGAGAAATTTCAATGAAAACAACAATTGTCTATAACCATCCCTATGAAAAATCATATAATCATGCTATTTTAGAAGCCAGTATAGCTGGTGCTCAAAAGGCGGGTAGTCAAGTGCAGGTTATTGATTTAGATACAGAAAAGTTTAACCCTGTGATGACTAGTGAAGATTTGCTCGGATTTGTGAAACATCAGCAGGTTGATCCACAAGCCCAGGCTTATTCAAAGCATATCGGAGAATCAGACCATCTCATCTTGATTTTTCCGATCTGGTGGGAGTTGATGCCAGCGATGATGAAAGGCTTCATTGACAAAGTTATTTTTCCAGGAGCATTTTACGACTATAAAGCAAATGGCTATAGTATGCAGGCACGTCACGAGAAGCTAAAAACTATCACCATAATCACAACTATGAATACTCCTAAATTTTTGTATCAACTAATTTATGGGAATGCTATCAAAAATGCATTAATCAAGGGAACATTTCAGAAGACAGGTTACAAAGATGTGAAATGGATGAGCTATAACATGGTAAAAATGGTTGATGATAGAAAGAGAAAATCTTGGCTAGAGCAGATTGAAAAACGGATTTATCAGCGTGTTCAACAGTGATAAGTCAATCCTCTTTAAAGGCTCTAATTCTATGAACCTTGGAAAAGTGGTGGAAGCAATAGAAAAGTAGAGAGGCAAGACCTCTCTTTTTTAGCAAGTCTTGTCAAAATGTCGAAAAGTTGATATACTGATTCCTGGGGAAAGAAAGGAATTTAATAAGATGAGTGATTTTTTTAGTAATCAGATTTCTGAAGCACCGAACCTGGACGTATTGGAACATCTGTTTCTCATGATTATTTGGTTTTTCATGCTCTATCTTTGTTTTCGTTGTTACCAAAAGAGATGGTTTCATACTGTTTTTTGGTGGCTTCAATTTATACAGATTGTCTCCCTTTATACTTGGTATATCATAGCTGATTTTCCTCTTTCAGAGAGTCTTCCTTTTTATCATTGTCGCTTGGCCATGCTCTTTATTCTTTGGGCGAAGCCTGGGCCCTTGAAACGTTATTTTGCCTATCTGGGTCTTTTTGGATCGCTTTCAGCCTTTATTCATCCGGTATTTGACCCGTTTGCTTTTCCACACCTTACCTTCTTTACTTTTGTTATTGGCCACTATGCCTTGACCGTTAATTGTATGTTGTACCTGTTATCTGATTTAGAAGGGGAGATGTTGAAGGGGAAAGAGGTAGTGAAATATACGCTTATTATGAATATGCTGATTCTAGGAGTAGCTCTTTTAACTGGTGGAAATTATGGATTTTTAAGACAGGCACCCTTAGTGAATACTAATAATATTCCTTTGAATTTCTTCTTGGTAACTTGCCTACTCTGTTTCTCTATTTTGAGTATACAAGCTATGCTGATTGCCTATTTGAAAAAAGAAAGCAAACAAATGAATTCGCAGATATTGAAAAAATAAGAGACTGGGCAAAAACTAGCCAGTAAATAAAAAACACAGATAGATTCAAGCTGATTCTGATGAAATTCAGCCGAACTGTCTGTGTTTTTCTTTCTGCTTCTACTATCTTGGACTAATTTCTTAGCCAATTTCGTGAGATTCATGCTCATTAGGAGGAATCCTATCTCAGTTTCAACCACCTTTTGACCTCTGACATGGACTCTGCGCACGCCAAAAACACCCTTCATCCTACCAAATAC
>NZ_JAOTGL010000042.1:0-9804 GCF_044427045.1 Streptococcus sp. 2022WUSS135 | reverse complement strand
TCTGCTCTGCTCTGCTCTGCTCTGCTCTGCTCTGCTCTGCTCTGCTCTGCTCTGCTCTGCTCTGCTCTGCTCTGCTCTGCTCTGCTCTGCTCTGCTCTGCTCTGCTCTGCTCTGCTCTGCTCTGCTCATGGTATTCTCCTTTTCTTAGGCTGTCAAGCCGTTTTTGATGATGTAGATAAAAAATTGTCAAACGATTTTAGTTTGTGATATAGTGAGTGTGAAAAAGGGATTGAGCTCCAACCCAATCCGCCGTGTTCGTTTCCTTCTGTTTTTTTGGGGAAACGACCTCAAACAGTCTCCCAGACTGTTTGAGCATTTTAAAGACGGGACGAATGAAGATTACAGTCAACCTGCTAGTTCACTCTGTCAAAGTTTCATAGCAGTTGGCTGTCTTTTATTTTTTACGATTGTTAAAAATAAATGTCAGTAGCACAATTAGTAATGTGCCAAACTGAAACATCAGCCCGAGAGCCTCTGCGGCAGACATTAGTTAGAGTAAAATCAATAGAAATGTTGATTGTCTTTGGTATTAACGTGAGATTTTTGAAACGATATTTTTCAAAAATCGAATTAGTGCAACTTTTAGAGGCTGGGCAAAAAGCCCAGCACCGCTTCTCAAAGTTAGTGTCAACATCTCAGCGCAGTGGTTGATTGGCAGATTTGTTCGTGTTTTACACTCCAAATCTAACCTAATCAACTGTGCGGGGGTGGGAAAACGAACTCTTCTATGAATGGTTGAGTTCTTTCCCACTCCCGTTTTTTTATGAGAAAGTTTTGCTTTCCATCAAAAATAAAGTTGCCACCTCCCAAAATAGATTTCCACCCCGCTTTTGGAACTTTTCTACTGTTCTATTCTACCATATTTTCCACAGATTTTACTGTGGATTTTTTGAACCTGTATTCACTTGTGAAGGACTTTTATCTAAGAGATGGTATATCACCTTTAGTAGTGATTTCCTCCCCCCTCACCCTTCTCTCCATCTCCTCCATATCATAGTCAAATAGGAGGTCATGGCAGTCTGTAAAGAGCTCCAAACGTTTGTCATCATCTAAAACAGCAATATCAACTCCCCGATCATCGTAGCAATGATAGATGATATTGTCCTGACTAGATAGGAAGAGAACAGAACTTGATAGATAGTTAAAACCTCCATGGTCGGCTTTGACAATCTCCCTCAACAAAGCGTTTAGGTCTTGGTCGGTAACTGGGAAAAGATAGCGCTCAAAGACTAGCACATCTCCCGTCCAGTCCTCCACTTCTATCAACTCAGACTCAGGAACCTTGTCGAAGTTAAATTTCGATGAAAAATGCCAGAGGTAGGTGTCTATGTCCCTATCTTCCTGTCGAAGGAGCGAAAGGAGCACATAGTCGTATTCTGAACTAGCCTGCTCAAAAAGTTCCACTGCACGTGCATAGGCTCTTTCAAGATAGATTGCTCTTGGTAATTCTTCTGCTTCATCTGCAGGCCCAATTTCAAATCTAAGCGCAAGAGGTGTCCCGTAAAAAAATGGACCCACTAGTCGATTATCTTTCAGTTGGAAGGACTTCAGCCATTGATTCAATTCCATACACTATTCTCCTTATATAGCTTTGTACTATTCTACCATATACTAGGAAATTAGGTCTAGTCTTCTTTGGAAAAATATGGTAGAATAGTGAACTAGTAAAGTATATTATAAAAAGGAGGTCCCATGAAAACCGAATTTATTAATGAGAAAGCTCAATCAGCTTTCAATCTCAACATCCTCACCTCTCCTATTGTAGCTACTATTTTGTTGATAGTGGGAGATTCACTAGGAGCGGTTATTCTTACTCCAGTAACCTTTTTACTCCCAGTTAGCGAAACCCTTTCTGTAAGTTTTGAACTGTTCGCCTTCGCTTTTATCAGTCTGATGGTCATTTTATGGGCACGGTATATTGAAAAAAGCCCGTGGGCAGGACTTGGTTTTACCAAAAAAGGGGCGGGAAAAGATTTTCTACTAGGTTGGGGAATCGGAGCTGCAATGCTGACCACTTGCACACTCATCATGTGGGGATTAGGCGCGATTGAATTTACAAGCATCCAGTTCTCTACAAAATTAGTCGGAGAATTTATCATCCTTATCCTTGCCTGGTCTATCCAAGGTACGACAGAAGAAATTCTAACAAGAGGATGGATGTTCTCATCACTTTCAGCTAAACACAATATTCCTATTGGTATCATTATTTCTTCCCTCTTCTTCACATTTCTCCATCTCGGAAACAATGCTATTTCACTCATTCCAATTTTGGATTTAACCCTATTTGCCATTCTTGCCTGCCTCATTATGCTCAAAACAGGCAACATTTGGGTGATTGGTGGCTTACACGCTGCGTGGAACTGTTTCCAAGGGAATGTTTTTGCATTCCCGGTCAGCGGCACCGATGCTGGTCAAGCCTTTGTTCAAATCGGTATCACTGGTCCTGAGTGGCTATCTGGTGGAAAGTTTGGTGTAGAAGGCTCCGTCATCAGCTTGCTTGTCCAAGGAATAATGATTTCCTGGTTGGTTTACGACCTCTATTTCAAGCGCAAAACAAGCTCCCTATAATCATAAAAGACTGTTAGCTACTCTACAGCTGACAGTCTTTGTTTTTTCAATTTTTCGTAGAAAATAGTCCTAGATAAATGATAGTAAGGAGTCACAAAAAAAGATAACAAATGAAGGGTCAATAATTCCCCAATAAACCAACCTAAAAAGGATAAATCTAACCAAATACGTTGCCAATAGTTCCCTTTCATCAAGAAACGACTTTCCCTAAATACAGCCAGAGGACCAGTATAACTAGCATTATCCAAATGGTCATACAAGACAAATACAACCTGTGAGTAGGTATAGTAGACAAAAAGGTAAATAATCATTCCTAGTAGGAAAATCGGAGCCCCTATCTTCATTAATTGACTAGGCTGATGAACTGCCAGCTCTGCCATTGCCCCAGGAGATAAGACCATCAAACTACTCATTGTGAAACCTTTAATAAATAAAGCAGCCCCTAGATTAGCTGGAAGTCCAGCCATAAAAAGAAGCAAATAATAATAAAGAAAAGTGGTCCAGATAGGCTTCTTCCATTCTGTCTTTAGAAATGAAAAACTATCTTTTAAAGAAAACTCCTGTCTATCCCCTCTTAACAATTCCAATAAATGAAAACAGGACAGACCGATGAACAGCTGTAACAGCAGAGCGAAGCCGAACTCACCTAAATAGGTCAACCTGATTGAAGACACCAATCGCCCCTCCACAAAAGCACTGTTTTGACGGAGCTCTAGAAATGTCAGTAGGCGAAAAATTGTTACTGGTATAGCATAAACAATAGATAGCAAAATGGAGGGCAAAAATAGTAGTGTTGTGCCTCTTGTCCGCTCGCGAGTCATCATCGCTCTTGATACTATATCACTCGTCATCATCACAATTCCCCTCCAATTTTCTCTCCTTATTTATAAAGTCACGTCGCAAATATTCTATCTACATCGGACTACTTTACCATCCTACTATTAGTATAAAACTTTATCCATTAATTTTCCAGAACATCTCTTAAAAACAGGAAAATCCCTCCAAAATACGAAGGGATTCCTAATAATTTGTTAACACCATACTCCCTAGGCTACTGTGGATACGTTTCTCCTTTATTATATCTGTATTGTTATATATATTATACTATTTTATTTTTAAGTTTTCCATTGTTTCTATAAAAAAATTGTACAAAAAATCCCTTCAAATAAAGAAGGGAAATCTATTATTTGGCTTCCGAATGACGATAACCATAACAGAAGTAAATCAAAATTCCAACGACCAAGGATACTCCGAATGCTAACCAAGTATCTAAACTATATTGGAACATAAATGAAAGACAAATGATAATCGAGAGGATAGGCAACAAGGGAACAAGAGGTGTTTTAAATTGTCCATCTTTTGGCAACCCTTCGACTTGACGCAGACGAATAATACCCAGCGCCAGCATGATCAAATAAGCTAAGGTACAGATATTGAGGAAGGAAGCAATACTTGCTAGTGGGAAAATACCTGCACAAATGGCTGCAAAAATCCCCACAAGAATGGTCGCATTTTTAGGAACCTTGCTTGTTTGTGTCAATCGGCTCAATGATTTCGGTAGCAAACCATCACGACTGATGGAATAGACCATTCTCGACAAGGCGTAGGTCATCGAAATACATACTGTAATCAATGTTAGGATTGCTACAATAGAAATATAACTCGCTGCCCAATCCAATCCAACTTCTCGAAGTGCAAAGGCAACCGCATCTGCTACATTCAACTTAGTATAGTGAACCATGCCAGTCAAGACTAATGTCACTACAATATAAAGAATTGTTACAATAGATAGAGACAATACGATTCCTTTTGGTACATTCTTCTCAGGTTTTTTCACCTCATCAATCGCTAATGAAATAGACTCAAATCCCAGGAAGGCAAAGAACATGAGAGACGCTCCCGCCATAATTCCCGCCTGTCCACCATAAATGGCACCAAAGCCAAAAGGAGAGAAGTTCGACCAGTTTTCTGGTTTGATAAAGAATAACCCTACTAAAATAAATAATGCCAACGCTGAAAATTTCAAAACTACCAAGGCTGAATTGAAACGAAGAGCCGCCTTAGAATTAAGCAAGACCACTCCTACTACGAAAATTAAGACGATAACTGGTAAGAGGTCTACATAGGTACCAGCAGCGGGGTTAAAAGTTCCGCTCAGAGCTGTTGGCATAGCGATACCAAAATTAGCTAGGAGTCCTTTCAAATAAGCTCCCCAACCAGATGCAACGCTCGATACAGCAGTCAAGAATTCCATGATCGTCAGCCAGCCAGCAATCCAGGCAGGAAATTCACCAAAAACCGAGTAGAGATAACCATAGGCACCACCGTTAGTCGGTATACGAGAGGCAAATTCTGCGTAAAACAAAGCTGTTAGTCCGACTGAAATTGCTGCAATAACAATTGAGATGATCAGAGCTGGACCTGCATACTGGGCTGCTGCCAAACCAGTTACCGTAAAAATACCTGTTCCAACCATCGAACCGATACCTAAAAATATCAAATCAACCAAGCCTAAATGCCGACGCATTTGACTATTGCGACCGACTGCTTGTTTTTTTCTAAATAAACTCACAAAATACTCCTTCAGAATAAGAATAGGGATACTCGACAGAACAAGCTACCGATTCCTGTCAGAGAACCACAACGCCCCATTATACCATAAGTTGAAATATTTCGCATGGGTGATGACAAACAAAAGAGCAAGGCTTTTCTACCTCACTCTTTCTTATGATTATTCTGGATTAACCTTAAAGTTTTTAAGATAATTTTTCTTATCTAACTGACCGCTAAAGTGATCTCCTACTTTGATAAACGGTAAACGATCTGTACTATCTTCCGTTGCTTTGACTTTATAAATCTTGCCCTCAGACTCAATATAGTAGATTGTCGTACCGCCAATTGTCTGACTCGCTAAAGCTTCTACTTTTCCACTGATAACCTCAGTCTGTTCACCAACTTCTCCATTTTCAGTCACTGTCAATCCTGAAAGGCTAGAAGCATCCGTTCCTGTGACTTGAGAAATTAAGAGTGCAATATCATTATTAACAGTAACCTGTTGATAATCTTCAGCATCAACAAGAGCGTATGATTTAACCAAGCCGGCATCATCTTTCAAGGATACTAAATAGTAAGCTGTATCTGCCAATTTAACCAGGCTTGGAGCAGTGGCTTTATAGCCCTTCTCCTGTACTTCACCTTCTGCAGACTTTTGCGCTGCTGTTTCCGTCGCCGAAGCCAATTTGTAGTTGGTAATTTCACGAGTTCTCATATTGACAAGAATGAATCCAAGGTTGGATGAATCAGCAGTTGCTGAAGTGATACCTGTGTAGAGATAAATATCTGAGCCGATAGAAATATAATTATAGCTGTCTGTTGTATTTTTCACACCAGTTTGACTGAAAATGGTATTCCAGAAACCATTTTGATAAGTATAGTGGTCATCTACACGGCTGATAACATTGTCTGCTGAATAAACACGGTCTACCCACTCTGGAATATCTTCCAGACTATACTTCTTACTTTCCCCTGTTACTGCATCCAATACAATAGCGCCAATCGGGTCATTTGATGAAAGTCCAAATTTTGGCTCGTAAATCGTTGCAATATAATATGGATTTCCTTGGTCATCCACTTCGAAGGATGGTTTCCCAAAAATAGTTGTCGGGTATTGCAGGCGAAGATGACGCAACGTATCATTCAGCAAAAATTCGGAATCTGAATAGTGCATGGCTTTGCTCAACTTGGCAAGTTCTGCCTTCCCTGTTGTCTGATTAACCTTCACGTAGTAACCAATCCCATCTTGATGGTTGCTCAGCCATTTCCAAAAATTCTTATATTCCAAAGGCGATACACGGAATGGTTGCTGACCGATAGTAATCTGGCGATAATCATCCGAAATGCCAAACTGGGAGACCTTGTCAATGGTACCTAGATAAGTATCACCGATTTTTTCGGCTGAGGCACGATCTAAAAGGGCCAATTTGGATATGTCTGTTTCAGGAAAATCTGCTTTAAAATCCGCATCCTTGACGCTTATGACAGCAGCGTAATCCTTAGCACGAAACACACGTGAGTTGATAAGCCCCAGCCCCAACAAAGCCAGGACAACCAATACCCAAATTCGTCCCAACCATTTTAAGTAAGCTGGCAGTTGCGAGGTTTTAATCTGATAGGTATCTACTTGTCTTTGGCGACCGGAAATCTTGGTCACCTTTTGAAAAGCACCTTTGGAGCTGAACATGGAAAGTATGAGCCAAACCAGTCCGACAGATTGAAGGAAAAATATCCAGAAGTCCACACTCAAAATATTTAAAGCAGGCAACTGGTACCAGTAGTAGATTAGCATTTCCAAAACTAGGGCTAACCAGGCAAAAACAAATAATTTTCTTTTCATAATAACCTCCTTGACACAGATTTATTAGTTCTATTGTATCACAATTTTAATGTTATAATACAAGAATTATAAAAAATTTTTTCAAGTTTCCATATTCGCCTGCAACTTTTATTTTTGGTATAATGTAAAACAGTAACAGACTAGAAAAGGAACATTATGAAACTCATTTCTTGGAACATTGATTCTCTTAACGCTGCATTGACTGCAGAATCTCCGCGCGCCCTATTATCACGCGCAGTCATCGATACACTTGTGACAGAAGACGCTGATATTATCGCCATTCAGGAAACAAAATTGTCAGATAAGGGACCGACTAAAAAGCATCTAGAAATTTTGGAAAGCTACTTCCCTGGATATGCCAATACCTGGCGTTCATCTGTAGAACCAGCTCGCAAAGGCTATGCTGGTACGCTCTTCCTCTACAAAAACCATCTAACTCCAACCATTACCTTCCCTGAGATTGGTGCTCCAACAACCATGGATTCTGAAGGGCGTATCATCACGCTAGAATTTGACGACTTCTATGTCACACAAGTTTATACGCCAAATGCTGGTGATGGCTTGAAACGACTTGCTGACCGTCAAATCTGGGATGTACAGTATGCTGACTACTTAGCAAAACTTGATAGCCACAAACCTGTTCTTGCAACAGGTGACTACAACGTTGCTCACAAGGAAATTGACCTTGCTAATCCCGCAAGTAACCGTCAATCTCCAGGATTTACAGATGAAGAACGTCAAGGTTTTACAAATCTTCTAGCAAAAGGTTTTACAGATACCTTCCGCCACTTGCACGGTGATGTTCTCAACGCCTATACTTGGTGGGCACAACGTAGCCGAACCAGTAAAATCAACAACACCGGCTGGAGAATTGATTACTGGCTTGTCAGCGACCGCATCGCCGATAAAGTAAGTAAGTCAGATATGATTGACTCCGGTGCTCGTCAGGACCATACACCAATTGTAATGGAGATTTCATTCTAATAGTGGATATTAATACTCAATGAAAATCAAAATCAGACTAGGCGACGCAGATGCAGATAGAACTGAAGTTCATCAAATCAAGTCAACAACGTCTGATTTTGATTTTCGAAGAGTATAACATGATTTCAATTATCAGATAACAGATATTAAAGGCTTAAAACCCGTAGGTCTATTGCAAGGGTTTTAAGCCTTTATTTCTTATCACTCTACCTTGTTTTAATTTGCTTGATTTGAAAGCGATGTCATTTTATGGTAAAATAAATATATAGATAAACATTAAAAGGAGGGATTATGGACCATAAAATTATCGAACGCAAATCTCTAACTGTTTCCTCTGTTGTGAACGGTTTATCTGGATTAGCAGGCATTGCCGTTTATATCATGACTGACCTAAACGCCCTCCTCCTAGACGGAGTCTTTTCTCTGATAGCATTTATTTCGTCCTTAGTTGCAGTTTACATATCGAAAAATAGTCATCGGAAAACCGAGACTTTTCCTCAAGGACTGTATTTTCTAGAACCTCTCTACGCTATCATGAAATCTCTCGCAACTCTACTACTCCTGGTATTTGCTGTACTTGAAACTAGCGCGACAGCCTTTGCTTACTTTGTTCATGGAATCGGTCATCAAATGACTACTGGTCCCGTTCTACCTTATACCATAACCATGTTTTTTGTCTGCATGGGGCTTTACCTATACAACCGCCATATGAGTGCCAAAGTCAATCATCTGTCTACTATCATATTAGCAGAAGCAAAAGGCAACCTTATAGACGGACTCATTTCAGGTGCAATTGGAATTGCAATTCTTCTGCTCTATCTTGTTCCTATCAACTCTTGGTTAGGCTTCCTGCATTATACTGGTGACTTCTTTTTGACACTGGCACTAGCAATCATTTCATTTAAGGAACCTTGGAACTTATTAGTGGCATCTTTCAAGGAACTCGCCAACGGAACGATCCATTTCCCTGAAATACATGATTCTATCTATCAGCTATTGGAGCCTTACTTAAAGGAAGATAGCAATGATGTCGAAATCCATATTTTCAAACAAGGCATGAGGATTCGCGTTAAAATCAATCTCCACAATGTCCATCACGAAATTATCCAAAAACTCTTAGAAGATAAGCCTCAGATGCTCTATCTTTTGAAAAAACATCATGAATATATTTCAATAGAATATGCGCTATAGTCATAACCACCCGTGAAAACGGGTGGCTTGTACACCGGCTATAAGCCGTTTCTCTCCAGCGACGTCTAAAGACGTTCGCTGAACTTCGTTCAGGTTAGTGCTATAATTACTTGACTAATGCCCGTAACAACGGGCTTTTATCTTGTTCTAAAACTGCCATCTGAAAATGGATCTTCATACTCTTTGACGCTCAATTTATCAAGTGCAATGTCATTTTTCTCCTGCTCGCGAATGTATTTCGCAACTGTCTTTTCGTTCAGTCCAACGGTACTAACATAGTAGCCTCTAGCCCAAAACTTTCGATTTCCATACTTATATTTCAAATTAGCGTATTTATCAAATATCATTAGAGCACTTTTACTTTTCAAATATCCCATAAAATCGGAAATCGAAAGTTTTGGGGGTATCAAGACAAGCATATGAACATGGTCTGGCATCATGTGTCCCTCAATAATTTCCACGCCTTTGTATCGACATAGATGACGGAAAATATCAATTAAGTCCTGCCTTATTTTGTAGTAAATGGATTTTCTACGGTACTTAGGTGTAAAAACTATGTGATATTTGCACATCCATTTGGTATGTGATAAACTGTAACTGGTTTTAGCCATTTCTTTTTCCTCCTTTATCTAACCTGAACAATTAGATTATATCAGGAAAAAGAAATG
>NZ_JAOTGL010000041.1:0-10795 GCF_044427045.1 Streptococcus sp. 2022WUSS135 | reverse complement strand
ATGGCTTGAACACCTTTATTGTATCGCGTTTGGAGTTTTTTGGTATAACCTTCGTCGCGCACCCGCATAGCGGGTGGTTTATTTGTCACGCACCTTACGGAGCGTGACGGACTAAAAGTCACATAATAAACAAAATCTCGGCTTATAAACCGAGATTTTCGTATTTTGTTCGATAGCCAATCTGTAAGATTTTACCATCCTGAATCAGTAGGGGACGCTTAATCAGCATACCATCATTAGCTAGAAGATTAAGTGCCTGCTCCAAGCTAAGACTATCAAACTTATCTTTCAAGCCTAATTCACGATAGCTATTACCAGAAGTATTAAAATACTTTTTCAATTCTAGTCCTGTCGCCTCCATCCAAGCTTTTAGCTCTTCAGCACTAGGCGGTGTTGACTTAATATCAATAGCTTCAAATTCCAATCCCAAACTCTTCAACTCCGCTTTTGCTGCTCGGCAAGTCGAACATTTTGGATACTCATAAAATAAAATCATCTTTCACCTCAAATTCTGGATTCTCATGTCGCAAGAGCCAGATTTTCTTATCCAGTCCACCTGCATAACCTGTCAACTGTCCTTTCTGATTGAGAACTCGGTGACAAGGAACAATAATAGAATAAGGATTACGCCCAACTGCACCTCCTACTGCCTGACCAGAACGAAGGCCCAGTTGCTGAGCCAGTTGTCCATAGGTAGTCGTCTGACCAATCGGAATCGTCTTCAATAATTGCCAGACATGCTCTTGGAAATTTGTTCCCACAGCTTCTAATGGAAGGGTTGAAAAGTCCACCTGATCCCCTGAAAAATACTTGTCAAGCAATCGAGCTGTCTGGTCTAAAATGGGATGGGAGGCTAAAATAACTTTCTCGTTCAAGCCTCGTTCAAAATATTTTTGCCCTTCAAACCAGGCCCCTCTTAATCCCTTATCACTAGCCATTAATGACATGGGGCCAAGTGGACTGTGATAGATTTGTTTATACAGCATGATTAGTTTTTATTCTGAATGACACGCACTTTGACAATTGCATCCGTTGCTTCAAATTTAGCAACCAACTGCTCAATTTTCACTTTATCCGCTTCATCCAAATCAAGTAAAGTATAGGCATAGTCACCTTTAGACTTATTGATGATATTATCGATATTGATTCCCAACTCAGATACAGCCATTGTAATCGTCGCTACCATATTAGGAATATTCTTATTAATCAAGGTAATACGATACGGGGCATCTAGGAATTGTTTCACATTTGGGAAGTTAACTGAGTTGATAATTTCACCCGTCTCCATAAAACGACGAATGGTCTGACCAGCAGCAATGGCACAGTTGAGCTCTGCTTCCTCTGTTGACCCACCAACGTGCGGGAAGACGATAATGTTGTCCTTGTTGAGCACTTCTTCTGTCCCAAAATCCGTGATATAGTTCTTGATAACTCCTGCCTCAATTGCTTCAAACAAATCAGCATTATTAACCAATTCACCGCGGGCAAAGTTTATCAAGGTTGTTCCTTTTCTCATTTGACCAAAGCTATCTGCATTGAAGAGTCCTCGTGTCTTATCTGTCAAAGGAACATGGACAGTAATGTAATCCGCATTGGTAAAGATTTCTTTCAAGTCATCCACACGTTTGACATGGCTTGAAATGGTCCATGCAGTTTCTACTGATACATAAGGGTCGTAACCGAGAACATTCATTCCCAAACGGCGGGCATCGTTGGCAATACGCGCACCAATAGCACCAAGTCCGATAACACCAAGAGTCTTACCTGAAATCTCTGTCCCAGCAAACTGTTTCTTACCTGCTTCAACCTGCTTAGGTACATCATCTCCTGACAATGTATTTGCCCATGCCGTCGCTCCGATATAGTCACGTGCTGACAAGAGAATAGAAGCAATGACTGCCTCTTTTACGGCATTGGCATTGGCACCTGGAGTGTTAAAGACAACAATACCTTTCTCTGTTGCCTCTTCGATTGGGATATTGTTAGTCCCTGCACCCGCACGGGCAATAGCTTTTAGATTTTCAGGAAAATCAAATCCATGCAAATTTTCAGATCGAATAATAAAGGCATCTGGATTTGCTGCATGATCTCCGTCAATCTGGAATTTATTGCCTAATTCCTTAAGACCGATTTGATTGATATTGTTAAAAGTACGTACGCTAA
The DNA here is from genome assembly GCF_044427045.1 of Streptococcus sp. 2022WUSS135. NCBI lineage: Bacteria > Bacillati > Bacillota > Bacilli > Lactobacillales > Streptococcaceae > Streptococcus > Streptococcus sp. 2022WUSS135. The sequence goes on along the minus strand of NZ_JAOTGL010000041.1, from coordinate 8,632 downwards.
ATACCATTTATTTTTACCTAAAAAGGCGGAATAGCTACCGCCTTTTCTTTCTTTATTTCATTAATTATTTCCGAGTAACCAACGGTCGTCTTCACTGATTTCCTGGTAAAGACTCCGCTCGCTCTTGTGCTTGATTTTTTGATAAGCTAGACGTTCTCCATCTATTGGGACTTTACCACAATAGACATAGCCTAATTTTTTTAGAATGTGCTGCATTGTCTTATTCTGCTCGTGGGTATCACAGCGGAAATCCGGTCCTTTTTGACCTTCAATTAAACCTTGCAAAAAAGTTTGTATGATTCCTTGACCACGAAATTCGTCAGCTGCTGCAATTCTATGAAATGTTGTATATACAGGATGATTGTGCTGCCATTTTCCTTCATATATGGCCTCATATTCTGCTTCTTGACCACGATGAACGGCGGCATAAGCTGCCACCTTACCGTCCACTAGACCAACATAACCTTGGCCAGAAAGAATATCATCAAAGATATTCTCTTTATTTGGATACTCTCCCTGCCATTGATTAATACCAGAGGTTGCTAGAAATGCGCGAGCATCTTCAAGAATATTGGCAATAGCCTCCATCTCATTTGGATGTGCTAATCTAATTTCCATTAGGCATTCTCCGCTGCAAATTTTTTCATGAATTCAATCAATTCAACCACACCTTGACGTGGGAAAGCATTATAGAGCGACGCCCGCATCCCTCCAACAGAGCGGTGTCCCTTGATGTTCTTAAAGCCTGCCACTGTCGCTTCTTTGACAAACTTGGCATCCAATTCCCCGCTTGGTGAAACAAAAGGAATATTGGCTACCGAACGCTCTTCTTTTTTACGAACAGGGTTTGTATAGAAATTAGACTGATCGATGTAGTCATAAAGCAAACCAGATTTTTCACGGTTGATTTTCTCCATCTCATCGACACCACCAATTTCCTTGACCCATTCAAAAACAAGTTTAGAAATGTAGATTGAGTATGCAGGTGGTGTATTGTAAAGTGATTCATTCTCTGCTTGAATACGGTAGTCCAACATGCTTGAAAGCATTGGTTGATCATTGAGGAAGTCCTCACGAACAATCACCACTGTCACACCAGCAGGTCCAATGTTCTTCTGAGCCCCTGCATAGATCATGGCAAAGTCTTCTACATTGTAACGAGCCGCCAAGATGTTTGAAGACATATCGCCAATAACTGGAACACCGTTGGTATCTGGAATGTCATAGACAGCCGTACCTTCAATGGTATTGTTGGTTGTCAAATGCACATAGGCTGCACTTGGATCAATATCATTTTTATCGAAGGTTGGCAATTCTGCATAGGTAATATCTTCAGTTGATCCAAGCAAAATTGGTTCAAAGGCAATTGTTTTAGACAGCTTCACAGCCTCAGTATAGGCTTTTTTACCCCATGAGCCACCTACAAGATAGTAGGCTTTCTTTCCTTGAGCAAAGTTGAGCGGAATCATGGTAAATTCCAATGAAGCTCCGCCTTGCAAAAACATAACCTTGTAATTATCTGGAATGGTCATCAATTCACGAAGCGTTGCTTCAGCACCTTTTATAATATCATCGAAGTCCTTGGAGCGATGCGACATCTCCAAAACGCTCATTCCCGAACCATTGTAGTCCAAGAATTCAGCCTGGGCGCGTTCAAGTACTGGTTTTGGCAATACTGCAGGACCTGCAGAGAAGTTGTAGATTGTCATAAAATCCCTCCATTAAGTTAGTCTGTTCATTATATCACAAATATTCAGACAATTCCATAAAATATGATTATTTTGTAAAAATATTCGGATTTCTTATATTTATTCTACTTCCTAAAGCTCCTCTTACTTTTAGCCATAAACGAAGGCGCTTGCCTCACAGGGATTTATCAGTTTTCAATGAAAATTTTATGACCAGATTTGACTGTTTGGGGAGTATCGCCAATTGTTATCTGCATATTAATTACTCAATGAAAATCAAAAATAGCCTAGGAAACGAATCCGACGATAGAACTCTGTTACCTTCTCATTTCAAGGTAACAAGCTGAAAAGATCCACTGGAACTTTTCACTCATCAAGGCTCTTGACAACGGATAATTTTGATTTTCGAAGAGTATAGTTTGCATAAACATACAAAAAACTAGGTCTTAACCTAGTCCATGATATATATCGTATACTTCTTGTTTTTTGAGTTGGTAGCGTTTGGCCACTTCTTTGATAGCCTGATTAGGTTTTATGCCACTTGCAATTTCCCTTTCTACCTCAGCCTTCAAGTCCACTTCGTCAGCAGAAGGATAGACTTCCTCACCAGCACCCTCGACAATAATCAAGCATTCTCCCTTAAGTGGATTTTCTTCCAAATACTCTAGTAATTTGGAAATGCTTCCTCTCTGGTATTCTTCGTATAACTTGGTCAATTCTCGAACAACCGTTACCTGACGATCCCCATAAACTGTCAACATATTTTCTAAGGTATCTGCCACACGATATGGAGATTCATAGAAAATTTGCGTCTCAGGATAGGTCTTTTTTTCTTGGAAAAATTCTTTTTGCTGCCCCGCTTTTCTCGGTAAAAATCCATAAAAAATATGTGGCTGGGGTGCCAAACCAGATGCAATCAAGGCTGTAATTCCTGCCGATGCTCCTGGAAGTGCTACAACAGGAATATCTTCCGCAATCGCTGCCCGTACCAGGTCATGACCAGGATCCGAAATGGAAGGCAGGCCTGCATCAGAAACTTGCGCAATGGACTGACCAGATTTGAGCCAATCAATCAAAACTGGAATTTTTTCATGGGCATTGTGTTCATGAAAGGATATTTGCTTGGTTTCTACTTTAAAATGTTTGAGTAGGAGGCCTGTGTTTCTCGTATCTTCCGCTGCAATTATATCCACCTCTTTCAAGGTCTGAACAGCTCGGAATGTCATATCCTGTAAGTTTCCAATGGGCGTTGGCACCAGATATAAAGTCCCCAAACTCGTCTGTCCCTTAAATGATTTTTGTACTTTCATCCTAATCTCGATTCAATAATTCTACACAGAACATACAAGGTTCATCATTATCCCTACGTTGACCATAAGAGAAGGTACAAATATGGAAACCATCTTCGTAAATATTCTCCAAATTCTCCTTACCAAAGTTGGAAGATTTATGGCCTGTCTTATCTTCTTTTTCCAAACGTTCGCGCAACTTGGAATTTTCCAAACGGAGGGTCGTATTTTCATCAATAACTCCCTGTAAATGCTTTTTGATAGCATCCACTTCTGCCAACGTGGTTAGAAGATTCTGCGAAAAATCATCTAGGGCATCAAAAATTTCTTTTTTATCCATTATCTCCCTTTCTTTTATTTTACAGAGTTATATACTCTAGACTATTTTGTAGACTTACGTTTGCCTGCCACATCTTCTTAGCCTTAAGAACAGCATCCATTTTTTCACGTACGTTTGCCGAGTCCATCATTTTCTCAGATAATATCAGACTCAGAAGGTCAAACAAACGTCCCTGCTCAGCTTTTTCCACAGCTAAAGACACTAGGATTCCAACTTGCAAATAAGCACGTGTAGGCTCCACCAAGAGCAAGTCTGTAAATTTCCTTGTCTGTCCCATCAAATCTAAAAAGTTTTTATTTTCTGCTAACTTTTTCGCTTCTTCTTGACTTGAAACCAGTTGAGCTAAGAGATTCGCTTGTGTTTTTAACAAGCCCTCTTCTTCTAACATTCGCTCCATGGCCGGAATATTTTTAGGAAAACCTATAATCTGTGTCCGACTCTTGATAGTAGGAAGGACAGCTTCTTCCTGATTGGTCAATAAGAAGATGTGAATGGCTGACTGAGGTTCTTCAATCACTTTTAGCAAAGAGTTGGCTGCGTTAGCATGCATTTTCTCAGCATCACGAATAATGAAAACCTGCTTATTGGATTCAAATCCAGATTGTGAAAAATTCTTAACTAATTCACGTATCGTATCTGTTTTGATAACATTTCCCTGCGGTGCAATAACAGTAAGATCTGAAAACTCATTTGCTTCAATTAGACGACAAGACCGACACTTCTGACAAGGAAGGACGCCTTCTTTCTCCTGACAAAATAACGATTGACTGAGAAAAATTGCCATATCAAAACTAGCAAAGTCACCTGAAAATAGATAGGCATGTGCCAAACGTCTCTGCTCTAAAATTGTCACAAAACGTTGAAATACACTGGGTTGTAAGTTTCTAAGTTCTTCAATATTCATGTTCTTTCTGCAAACCGTTTCTTAATGACTGCCAGAGCATCTGCAACAACAGCCTCTAGTGGCTGACTGGCATCAATCTTTACCAACCGCTCTGGTTCCTGCTCTAAAATACTAAGATAGCCTTGACGCACCCGTCTATGCATATCTGCTTTTTCCATATCCAAGCGATCCACATCACGGGCAGCATTGCGGGCAATTCGAGCCAGCCCCTCTTCTGTATCAATATCAAAATAGAGAGTTAAATCTGGTTTTAAACCATCTGTTGCAAACTGATTGAGCCAATGAATGTCATCTATAGCCAAACCCCGTCCAAATCCTTGATAGGCAATAGAGGAATCGATAAAACGATCAATCAAGAGCAATTTCCCCTGTGCCAAGGGGGGAAGAATCTTTTCTTTCAAATGCTGACGTCGTGCTGCAATGAACAATAACAGCTCCGTCTTATCATCCATCGCTGTATTTGCAGGATTCAGAATAATATTGCGAATTTCTTCTGCAATAGCCACTCCACCTGGCTCTCTAGTTATGACTACTTCTGGCCCCAATTCCTGCAAGGCTGGCAATAACTGTTGCAATACAGTTGTTTTTCCAGCTCCATCTGGGCCTTCAAATGTAATAAAAAAACCGTTTCTCATCTTTCCCTCGCTCTTAGAACCTGTATGCACAATTCAGCACTTCCATCTAAGGCTAGTTTTTCAACTAATCTTCGTTAGTTTTTTCAAAATACAGTCAGTATTCCCTCAAAAAAACTGCCTTGATTAGCGAAAAACTATCTCTTATAGTCGTTTAGTTTACTTTTAGTACTTGCTCCAACAATCTGAGAGATAGTTGGAGCTGTGCGGGGGTGGGAGTAAAATAGTCCAGTGAACTATTTTAGCCCGAGCCAACTGCTTGGAAGTGAGGGGAACTCTTTTTAGACCAGTCGAGTTCTTTCCCACTCCCGTTTGAACTTGAAAATAAGGAAACGACGCTTCCTCGCTCGTTGAAGTAATAAAAGAGAAACTAAATGACCATATATACAAGCACTTCACTTGTGAATACTGGTTCTTAGATATTCATTCCATTTTACCAAAAATTAGTCAAAAAATCACTTGAAAATTGACTTGTTTTTAAGGAGAAAATCTTTTAAAATTGATATATACACATATTCGGAGATGCTTATGGTTCGTTTGAAAAATATTTTACTTATTTTGCTTGGTGCAGGGCTATTTGCCTTTGGGCTAAATTATTTAATCATGCCCAATCGTCTATTCGAGGGTGGCGCAACTGGATTGACGCTGATTATTTACTACTTTTTTCATATTCAACCTTGGATAATGAACATTGTGATTAATATTCCATTGTTCATCCTCGGATGGAAAATACTCGGAAAGAAGACTCTCTATCTCAGTATCTTAGGAACCTTTAGCGTTACCTTTTGGTTGGCCATTTTTGAAAAAATCCATTTTTCAATCAATCTACAACAAGATTTGATACTCGTTAGTATCCTTGGTGGGATTCTTATGGGACTAGGATTAGGAACCATCTTCCGTGCTGGGGGAACGACTGGGGGAAGCGATATTATTGCTCGTATCGGTCATAAATTCCTACCTTACTCCATTGGACAAATCATTCTTGCAGTCGACATCCTCATCCTAACTCTGATTGTTATTGTTTTTAAAGACCTCCGAACAGTTCTATATACTTTAATGATGGTTGCTATTGCTTCCAAGGTTATTGATTTTGTCACGGAGGGCGGATATGGTAGCAAGGGAGTTATGATTGTTTCCCAAAAATCTGACCAATTGGCTCAGGCTATTGATTATGAAATCGAGCGTGGTGTCACCTTTATCAAAGCACAAGGTTTCTACAGCAAAGCCGATGTCAACATGATTTACTCAGTCATATATAAGAGCCAACTCCAAGAGATGAAGGAGCTTATTCATCGCATTGACCCCCACGCATTTATCACCATTACAGACGCACATGAAGTACTCGGTGAGGGATTTACTTTAGATCGAGATAAAAAACCAATAGAACGCCATTAAATAAAACCTGCAGTTTCGCTAAACTGCAGGTTTTATATTATTGATTGGTTTCAAGTGGCTGCTCTGCCTCAGACTGTGCTTCTTTTCCTTGTTCCAGCAAAGCAGCAATGATTTTTTGATCGCGTAGCTTAACAGAATCATTGATAGTCTCTGCAGACCGTACAATAGCTGCTTCCAACTCCCGACGTTTCTGACGCCCTTCATCTATAGCTGCAATAATGCCATTGTTTTGGGCAACCAAGCTTTCTGCCAATTTGGTAACAGATGCTACTGAAAGGGTCGGATTCTGAGCTGTGCGTTCCATCATCGGAACGGCTTCTTTTGATGTATTCGCAAGCATTTGAAGGGCAGCATTATTAGCATTGACAATCGCATCTGCCGTCTGGCTAGACTTGATAGATTGTTGTAAGATGCCCAACTGTGCAATGGATAATTTCATTGTTGGAATAGTATTGCGACGTAACATCCCAAGGCGCTGTTTCATATCCGAAGAAACCTTGACCAGATTACGCATCTGCGGTGTCGTTGTCCACGCGACATATAAGCGACTCATATACTCAGAATGTTGTTGCTCGAGGATATTAGCAACCTCTGTTACACGTGCCAACTTCTCAGAAGCTACTTGATAATCGACTGTAGTCGGTACTAAAGTTGCGAGGTTCTCTTGTGCCAATTTTGCACGCTCTGCAGCCTCCTGACCAGTCGCTTCAATAAAGGCGATGACCCCCACCAAATTCTCGATAGACTTGGTATTATTTTCAATCAAAAGCTCTGCAGAAACAATATTGCGTGCCAACACTTCTTCCTGCTTGACCACACTGGCTGCCATGCTATCCATTTTCTTTTCAATGGTCTGCGAATCAAAATAAAATTCCTGCAAATCATTCTTGGTCTGCTTGAACAGGCGTTGGAAGAAACCTGGTTTCTTTTCTAATTCAGCAGTTGTGGAAATGTCCTTATACTTAGCCACAAAGCCATTCAATTCACGGTTGGTATTGGCCAAAAGCTCATCCACCTGTGGAATTTCAATCTTCTTCTGTTCTGACAAAATGTGATTAACCGTGGCATTGACTTCTTCTACCGCTTCCTTACCAAAATCCAAGAGGGCATTTTGATTAGCTAAGAAGTTATCCACCAATTGTGGTGCTTTAGCGCGAATGCCTGTCTGTTGTTCTGGGGTCAATTGAGCCAAGAAAGAAACTTTTGAATTATCTCCAGTCGGAGTCGCTTGAATAAGCTCTGTTGTCTTATCTTTGGTTGATAAACTATTATTAGCAATCTGATCAATATCGAAATTAAATCCTGACATCTTCTCTATTCCTCTTCTCTTTTCATCATACGCAGACTGACTTCAAAATCTTTCATATCCGCTTCGTTAAATTGTTTGATGGTATCATCCAAATCCTTATCAAAAATTTCCATGGCTGATTTTGCCTGCACCAATCGTTCTTCTGCGTTGAAATAATCTTTCGGTGATTTTTTGATTTTCAAATAGCCCTGTAAAATATCGTTAAACCGACTCATATTGGCCTCATGGATAGCTGTCAATTCTTCCCTCTTATCTGTCGCCTTTTCCAGCTTTTCAAGAATAACAAGATTGTCTCTTTGAATATTACAATAGGTTTCTAGAATTTCAGGAGCTAAATCCGCTATCATGCCTTGTTCATCCATCACAGCATTACCACTAGTAGAAACCTGTGTGTCAGTATTTTTTTCTGTTTTAGCTTCTGGCAGTTTTAAATGATATTTTAGTTGCAAGGTATCTACAACTTCTTTACTTTCATATCCTTTCAGATATTTTCCAACTTTTTGATAGAGCTGATCTAATTCAAATAATTGTCCTAACAGTCTGCTTCGCAACTGTAACACAACCTTATCCTCACCCTTTTCCACCAAGAGCTCTTGATGCTTTTCATAGCCCGAACGAATAGATAGCGCTAATACCTGCAAGCGTTTTATAGAATCTCTATTCAAAAAACGCTGGATAGCCTCTCTCTTGTAAAAATAGCCAATTAAAAGTCCAATGGGCAATAAGATATACCAGAAACTCATGACAAAACCGATTGCCAATAAAACAAGGAGGGCCGCAAGTCCTGAATTATTTTTACCATATTTCTTATACTTTTTATATTTGTGCCCCATAGAGCCTCCTCATACATGATATACTTTATTATATCACATTCCCCTAAAATACTAGAATGATAGCTAAAGAAAAAGAGACTGGGCAAAAACTAGCCAGTAAATAAAAAACACAGACAGATTGAGCTGATTCTGATGAAATTCAGCCGAACTGTCTGTGTTTTTCTTTCTGCTTCTACTATCTTGGACTAATTTCTTAGCCAATTTCGTGAGATTCATGCTCATTAGGAGGAATCCTATCTCAG
>NZ_JAOTGL010000040.1:0-10955 GCF_044427045.1 Streptococcus sp. 2022WUSS135 | reverse complement strand
AGTTTATCATTTCTTAGAAACTTTGTCAACACTTTTTTGAAACTTTTTTTCGTTTCGCTGTTGACTAGTTCCTCAAGAGACAACTCAATTATTCTATCATCTTCTGATGGACTTGTCAACACTTTTTCGAAACTTTTTTTCATTCCGCTACTGACTAGCCCCTCAAGAGACAACTCATTTATTCTATCACGACTTATATATATTGTCAACCGTTTTTTTGATATTTTTTGGATTTTTTAAACACTCTCTATTCTTCCATTTCGTGATTCCCTTCTTGTAGAACCCGTACGGATATGCTCTCTCGTACAACTCCTAATGTCAATTCAAGTTTAAATGTTCGACCTTGGAAAAATCTTCCACATCAATACACAGTTCATTTTTGACAACATTTCTTCTTGTTAGCTACTTTTCAACAGCATTGTGAAGAGTTATGTAGTTGATATTCTTTCCTGTTTATTATGTAGTGGCCGAATTTGCTCCTCATCGACTTTATAACTAGGCTATTTTTTCCAAAAACAAAAGTCGCTAGATTTTTCTAACGACTTTGTTATTATACGCGTTCAACTTTGCCTGATTTTAGTGCACGTGCTGAAGCCCAAACTTTTTTAGGTTTACCATCAATCAAAACAGTTACTTTTTGAAGGTTTGGTTTAACTGCGCGTTTAGTTTGGTTCATAGCGTGTGAACGGTTGTTACCTGATACAGTCTTACGACCAGTGAAATAACATACTTTAGCCATTGTATCTTCCTCCTCATTTGATCAAATATATCGGATGTGCTAGCACCACATACCATACTATTCTAACAGAAAAGATTGGACTTGGCAAGAATTATTTTCATTTTTATTTTTTTAAAGTATCTATACTCATAGGTAAATATTTTAATACTACAGTTTGCGCCCCATCCATAATTCTTCGTTCTCTAAGTTATTATGGTCATGAAAACTTTGGAGCGGTTTATATTTTAATTGTTCTCTGCTCACTTCTATCGTAGATTTCTTCATGGCGAAGAACTAGATCGAGCTTAATAAACTATATAATAAAAAGGATTCTCGAAAGAAAATCCTTTTTGGCTTAATCTAAGAAACTTATACTTTGTTTGCTTGAAATCTGAGATTTCTTCGCAGTTACATTAAGCTTTGTTCGCTGAACCGAATACGTCGATACGCTCTTCAACAGATGCTTGGATAGCTTTCACGCCGTCTGCCAAGAATTTACGTGGGTCAAAGAGTTTTTTCTTATCGTATTCTGCTTCATTTGCTTCATAAGCTGCTGCAAATTTACGAGTTGCGTTTGCAAATGCGATTTGGCACTCAGTATTAACGTTAACTTTAGCAACGCCCAATTTGATTGCTGCTTGAATTTGCTCATCTGGAATACCTGAACCACCGTGCAATACGATTGGGAAACCTGGTACAGCTTCAGTCAATTTACGCAAGTGGTCAAGGTCAAGACCTTCCCAGTTTACTGGGTATGGACCGTGGATGTTACCGATACCTGCTGCCAAGAAGTCGATACCAGTTGCAACCATTGCTACTGCGTCTTCGATTGGAGCCAATTCACCGCTACCTACGATACCATCTTCTTCACCACCGATAGTACCAACTTCAGCTTCAACTGAAATACCTTTAGCGTGTGCCAATTCTACAACCTCTTTTGCTTTTGCAAGGTTTTCTTCTACTGGAAGGTGTGAACCGTCAAACATAATAGAAGTGTAACCAACTTCGATACACTCAAGTGCATCCTCGTAGTGACCGTGGTCAAGGTGAATAGCAACCGGAACTGTAATGTTCATTGATTCAATCAAGTTTGCAATCAAGTTACGAGCTACTTTGTAACCGCCCATGTACTTAGCTGCACCCATAGAAGTTTGGATAAGAACTGGAGCTTGTTTTGCTTCTGCTGCACGCAAGATAGCTTGAGTCCACTCAAGGTTGTTTGTGTTAAATCCACCAACTGCATAACCGTTGTCACGCGCTGCTTGGACAAATTTTTCTGCTGAAACTAATGGCATTTCGATAGCCTCCTAATATTTTTTGAGGTTACACCTCATACTCTTCTATTCTACCATTTTTATTTTGAAAATGCTAGTTGAAACCGTCTAGTTTTGAGAAAAGTTTCACATATCTTTTCATGAAAGCTATAACAATGCCCGTTTCGTATCATTCTTAGAATTTATGACCTAGCATATATCGTGCTCTGCACTTATCTAGACAAAACAAAAGGACTAGCCTTAGCTAGTCCACTATGCGGAGAGTGGGACTTGAACCCACACGACCTAAAGCGGTCACAGGATCCTTAGTCCTGCGCGTCTGCCAATTCCGCCATCCCCGCTTAATACAAGAACTAGTATATCATTAGGAACTAGCCTTGTCAACACTTTTTTGAATTTTTATTTTTTATTTTTACTTTTTTGCCAAAACGTATTGATTTAGCCGATTCTTTTGCAATACTCTACTATATATAATGCTTAATACCATCTAGACAATGATGCCATATGGGGCTGGTATTTCGTATTTTCTTCTATAGATACTGTCATCTTTTTCGTTTCTTTATATAAAATATAAAAGAAGATTGAATAATCCAATCTTCTTCTATAATGGTTATACTTATTTTTCATTCTCTATAGCTGCCGAAACAAAGGCTGTATACAAACCTTCAGGGCGATTAGGACGAGATTGTAGTTCTGGATGATATTGGCAGGCAACGAAGAATTTATTTTCTGGAATTTCAACAATTTCTACCAAACGGTTGTCTGGTGACACGCCTGAGAAAACAAAACCTGCTTTTTCAAATTGTTCACGGAATTCATTGTTAAACTCATAACGATGACGATGGCGACGTTGTACAACTTCTTGATTATCATAAGCAGCTGCAGCCTTGGAGCCACGTTTGAGCTTGCTTGGATAAAGACCTAAACGGAGAGTTCCTCCTAAATCTTCTACTCCAATTTGATCACGCATGATGTCAATAATTGGATATTTGGTTTCTGGGTCTAATTCAAAGCTGTTAGCACCATCTAAACCGAGAACGTGACGAGCAAATTCTACACAGGTCAGCTGCATTCCCAAGCAGACCCCTAGCATCGGCACGTCATTCTCACGAGCATAACGAATGGCTTGTATTTTCCCTTCTGTACCACGTTGTCCAAAGCCACCAGGAACGATAATTCCTTGTGCTTGTCCTAGACGCTCAGCTACGTTTTCTGTTGTCAAATCATTTGCATTGACCCAATCCAATTCGATAGCAGCATCATTTGCATATCCTGAGTGTTTTAGAGCTTCAACTACAGAAATATAGGCATCTTGTAATTCTACATACTTACCAACTAAAGCGATTTTTACTTTTTTCTGGAGATTAAGAACCTTGTTTACCATCGCTGTCCACTCTGTCATATCTGCTGGAGGTACGTCGAGCTTCAAGTGATCACAAACAATTTGATCCATGTTCTGCGCTTGCATATTTAATGGGATTTGGTAAAGATGTTCGACATCCAAGGACTCAATAACTGCTTCTGGAGCAACATCACAGAATTGTGCCAGTTTATTTTTAATTCCTTGTCCAGCAGGCTGCTCTGTCCGAATTACCAACATGTTTGGCTGAATACCTAGACCACGCAACTCTTTTACAGAATGTTGTGTTGGCTTAGTTTTCATTTCACCTGCTGCTTTGAGATAAGGCAAGAGTGTTGTATGGATATACATAACATTGTCTGAACCGACATCTGCCTTCATCTGACGAAGCGCTTCAAGGAATGGCAAGCTTTCAATATCACCTACTGTACCACCCACTTCCGTGATGATGACATCTGCATCTGTAGTACGAGCTGCACGCTTGATTTTGTCTTTCAAAGCATCTGTAATGTGTGGAATAACTTGAACTGTCGCCCCTAAGTATTCCCCTTTACGCTCTTTACGGAGGACTTCGCTATAAATTTTACCTGTTGTAACATTTGAATATTTGTTCAGGTTAATGTCGATGAAACGCTCATAGTGCCCAAGGTCCAAGTCGGTTTCTGCACCGTCATCCGTCACAAAAACTTCACCGTGTTGATACGGACTCATTGTTCCCGGGTCAATGTTGATGTATGGATCAAATTTTTGGATTGTTACCTTGAGACCTCGGTTCTTCAATAAACGACCTAGACTGGCTGCTACAATCCCTTTGCCGATAGAGGAAACAACACCACCTGTTACAAAAATATACTTTGTCATGCAAACTCCTTTTCTACGATTCAGGCTAATAGGAAGCGATTTGTGGGGATACTTCCTGTTAACTTGAAGAAAAAACAAAAATAGCTCCCTATCGCTAGGGAGCTCCGACCTCAAAAGAGGTGCCCGATAATATCTTATCGTAATTTGGTAGTCTTGTCAAATTATTTTTAAGAACCTATGGGAATATAATTCTTATTCGTCGACGACCTCTTCATCTGAATACTCATCGTCATCTTCACCTAAATCAACATCCTCTTCATCCAATTCGTCATCGGGGATAATTTCGTTGATTTCCGAATCATAAGACTCAACTTCATCTTTTTCATCATCTGGATTTTCATCATCGTATTCTGATGATACACTACCTGGATAGTTGTCCTCATCTTCCGGATCATCATGTCCATAGTCAATCGCATCATCATCACCGTCCATAAAGGCATTGACGCGTTTCTTCTTGCGTTTTGGTGCATCTTCATCATCTTCTTCAAGAGTGATCACTTCTTCGTCGATCTCATCAATTGCGTACCAAGAACGTAAGCCCCATTTGTTTTCGCCAAGTGGAATGAAGCTTCCATCCACATTCAAATCAGAATAGAAGGTTGGGAGGGCTGCGCGAATCTCGCTGTTTGATTTTTCAAGGTAGTTTTGAATTTCATTGACCAAGTCGTTGAAATACATTTCGTTGTCACGTCCACGTTCTTCCAAAATAGCACGGGCTACTTCAATCATGGAAAGTTCGCTTTTTTCTTGTCCTGCAAATACGTTAAGTTCCAAGGCTGTTCTCCTTTTTTGTCTTTCCCTTCTATTTTACGCTAAAAAAGGCAAATAGTCAAAGATAATCTTTACCGTTTTTCTGTAAAAAAATACCTGCAGAGCTCAGCGCTACAGGTATTTTGTTTACTATACTTGTTCTTCTAAACTTGGAAGGGAGATGGTCCGTTTGACCCCATCCTTATCTACAAGTCGAACAACTTTGCTTGTTGCATCATATTCGAAAGCTTCAAAAGAAACTTTGTAACGGTCTGAGAGCGTGACCAGACTTTGTTCAAAGGTTTTGAAGTCCATGCCAAACTCTTCTGCTCTTCGTTTTAATTCTTCTGTAAACTCGTCAATTTCCTCAGTTTCTTCAGAAATGATTTCTTCTTCACTTTCTTCCGTCTCTGTTTCTTCTGTTGATTCAGATGGGGTATTTGGTGTAAATACTCCCCAGCCATCGTCTGAAACAGGGCGTTCTTGTGGATTAGTCATGTAGTATTTAACCGTTGCTAGGAAATCTTCTAAACTATACCCTTCAGGACTTCTTGCACTGCCTTGGTCAAACCATTTAAAGGATACATAGTGATAGTGATCTTGATGCGGAATCACTAGAGTCCCGTTGCGTATTTCGGTCGCATAGCCAGCATTGTAGGTCAGTGCTTCGAAAGGAACGACTTTCTTCGCTTCAACTCGGTTGTAAATTTCCTCTGCTGTTTCTTTGGCAACTTGTGGCTGTTCTGGCGTTGTTGTATCGCCTGCAGTTGTTCCTGTTTCAGTTGGTACAGGTGTTGACGGTGAACTAGAATTAGATTTCTCACGTTGAGCTACCATAGCCTCTGCTGGGATCAGCTCGCTTAAGTAATTCAAATCACTCTTGTTAATCCGACGGTAACCATCTGTAATCACGCGTGGGATACGATAGTTATCCGTACCTATTTTCACTTTTGGATCTAATAGGTCTGCTGGGTCAAAAATATAGCCGTCTTTCGTTGTATATTTTCCTGCTGCCTTAGCTTCTGCCAATTCTTCTGCCGAGTGAACAATTTGCCAATTTTTCAAACCTGCACGTTTCTCAATCGGTGTGACATTTTTCGCCAATTCTTCAGCGTCTCGTTTATCAAGAAGAGTTTGTACAGCTTCCAATTCTTCTTTAGATAAATCTTTCTTGGAAATTGAACGCAGAGAACCACCTGTCGCTCTTGGTAGACTGAATGCTTGACTAAAGACAAAACTTGCTGGATCTAGTACGTCTTCCGCCGAGAAGATATAGCCGTCATTTGTTGCAAATTTCCCTTTTGCACGTGCATCCATGACTTCTTCTGCGGTGTGAATGATTTGCCAATTTTTCAAGCCTAAGCGGTTTGCTTTAGGTGTTGCATTTAGAATTGGGGGAACAAGATCCGTTGCTTCTCCATCACCATGTCCACTTGTAGTCCAAGCAGATGGACGAATTTCAGGATGTTGCATGATATAGCGGATCGTTGCAATTTGTTCCTTACTCAACCATGTGTAAGGTAGGACGTGGATGTGATCAATGTGTGGAATAATAAAGGATTGTCCAGTATCATAGGTCGCATTCGCTCCCTTCATCGGAATTTGATCCATACCGACCAACATGGCTGGTGTAAGATCTCCTTCTGCAAGCGGTGCAATATCAAAGATATACTGCTTATCTTTTTCTGCCAAGGTCAACTCAGCAAAAGAGATTTTCATCAAATCTAGTTCGTCACGACCATACGTATAAGTTTTTCCACCTACTTCCATTTCATAAACAACTTTTCCAGCCATTTTACGTTTAGCCGTTACTTGTTTGTATTCAAATGCAGGGCGGTTTTCTTCTTGAATTGGTTTTACAGGTGTTGAATCATTCCCTTGACTTGGTGTTGTGGGTTTAGCATCGTTTCCTACTTGTTCAGATGTTTTCGGTGGCACTTGTTTGCCCGCCTTCTCATTAACCCATTCCTCTACTTGCTTGATTTCAAAATCTTCGAGTTCGCCAAAACCAACATAATGGAAATGATCTCCATGACTAGCTATCAACCCTTGATCATCAACTGAGGTAATAGAGGATTTACTAAAGATGTATCCATCACTTGTAAAGTATGCCTTACCATCTAACCCTTTTCCATAAGCAGGAATTTGACGTCCCATATAGGAAACCACTTTCCCTGTTGACTGCTTCGGTTGTGTTGGTAATACTGGTTGTGTAGGCGATGCCGGTTGCGTTGTAACCGTGCCGATTGGTGTTACCGGACGATTTGGTTGTGTCGGTGTGTGTTGGGAGTGACTTGCTTGTGCACCAGAAGAAACACCTGCTCCATTTACACCAATCATTCGAGAAATCTTCTCTTCTAGAGGAGACATCTGGCTGTATGGGATAAAGTGATAATGGTCGCCGTGTGGAACGATGACACCTGCTGCGGTTTTCTTCGTAATCGTTCTTGGGTCAAATACCAATCCATCTGCTTCTACATGGCGTTGAGATAGCGGCGTTGCATCCAATTGGGCCAATAAGCTAGCCAAATCCTGACCTTGCCCCGCACTAATTGTTGTCTGTTGTGCTCTATTGTTTCTATCGCCATATTGACTACCACTAGCCGAGCTCACACTTCCTTTTTGATTCCAGTAATCTTGAGCAGCCTTCAATTCGGCAGCTGATAAATCTTTTTTAGGAATAAAGTGGAAATGGTCGCCATGTGGAACGATGAAACCATCTCCCGTATCTTCAATAACATCTGTCGGATTAAAGACATAGCCATCGTCTGTTCTGTAGCGGCCGTCTTTACTATTTCCTGCTGCCTGATTTTTACTGTCAGCAGAAGAGATCCCTTTTTGCCGCTCCACTTCTTCTTTGCTACGAACATTTTTACGTTTGCTAGGGTCTTTTAGATAGAGATAGTATTTCCCGTCGACTTTTATGACGTAGCCATCCTGGACTTCATTGATGATGTGACTGTCTTGTAAAACATAGTTCGGGTCCTTCATGACCAATTCTTCACTAAAAATCGCATCAAAAGGGACTTTACCATTATAGTAGTGGAAATGGTCGCCGTGTGATGTCACATAGCCTTGATCAGTAATTTTAACAACTATCTGCTCGGCATCAATATTTTCCTTGGCAGAAATTTGATCAGGTGTTAATTGTTCCGAGACTGTGCTTTGTGCACTTTGACTATCTTCAATGTAGGACACACGATTTTTTTGCTCTTCCATCGCTTGGAAACGTCCAAGCTGATAGCTACAGAGACTCATCCCTAAAACAAGGGCGGCTACGGAGCCAACAACTGCTTTTTTCTTCATTTTTTCTCCTTTCGGTCGATAGAATTCGACCTTTTATTTTAACTCTTGAGCTAATGTTTCTAAGACTTGCTCTAGATTTTCTAGATAGGTTAAATTATTTTCTGGATCTGCTTCAAGAGGATCCAACACTTTTAAGTCCACACCTGTCGAACTCGCCAATGACTTAGCAAGCTTATCTGAGACGCCTTTCTCTGTAAAAATTGTTTGTACATTGTAGGTGTCAACAAATTCTTTAATTTCCGCCAACTGTCTAGGGCTTGGTTCCTCCTCTGAAACTCCTGCGATTCCCAACTGCTTCAACCCAAAGCGTTGCGCGGTGTAGGAGAAGGCTGTATGTTGAGTAACAAATGTTTTTGATGTAGCTTTTGAAAAGATTGGACTATACTTGTCTGCCAACTTTTGCGCTTTTTCTTCCAAAGTTGCAGCATTTTGACGATAATAATCCGCATTCTCAGGATCACTTTCTGCTAGAAGTTCACCAATCGCAACAGCTTCCTGACCAACTAAAACCGGATCCAACCATGTGTGAGGGTCATATAAACTAGCTTCATCAATCCCTTGACCGGCTTCTACGTCTTCTAACCCTGGAACCTTTGTCAGCGGTAAATTAGTCGAAGCCTCCAAAACCTTGACAGATGAACCTTGCAAATTAGGCTCCAAACGTCCTGCCCAGGATTCCAAAATTCGCGAATGATAGATAAAAACATCTGCATCATATATAGCCTTTATGTCTGCAGCTGATGGTTCATAAGAGTGTATACCCTGTCTTGAACCAATCATTCGAACATCATTTTTGCTCCCTGACACTTCCTTAACCAGTGAATAAATCGGGTAAAATGAGGTGACTATTTTCATTCCTGGCTGCACTTGACTCGCTTCCTTCTGAGCCGAGCAAGCCGCTAAAACAAAACCGAATAAGGCCAAAAGACAGGTCCCTACTATTTTCTTAAACATAATTACCTCCTTCTTTAACCAGTTAATTATATAACAAGAACGTTAACTGGTCAAGCATTTTTTTGAGAAAGTCACAGCTATCCGCGAAAACGTGATTTGTATCCCTAGCTATAAACCTCACCTCCAGCGACATCTAAAAACTTTCACCGAACTTCATTCAAGTTAATACTGTGTCATCCCTAACAACTTACTTTTATCTTGTTCTAAAACTGCCAATTCATACAACTTTTTCTTTTGAAATACCTTGTACTACATCAAGCAAAACTTTGAAGAGATGACACATTCTCACACAATAAAAGCACAAAGTCTTCTTTAAGCTCAAGCGAATGAATTGGTAAATCAAGACGATGACTTGCCAATGTTTAGTTATAGACAATATGTAAGATAACCCTTACCAGAGACTACCTCTGTGTGAAATTATAAATATCATCATTTAGTTTTTCTTTTATTACTTCGACATAAGCCTTGCCTAACTTCAGTTATGCCTGCAGCTCATTGCCTCGTACTAAAAGACTATAATTAATAATTTGACCCTCGACACATCCCTAATATCGGAATTCTCTTTCCTTTGACCTTTTTTAAACATTCCAACTAAACCACCAAAAATAAGTTTTATAGAATGGAAAACGAGCAACTCCAAATTGGAATTGCTCGTTTTTTAATATGTAAGGACTAATTTTTCCCTAGACTTTTGAATCAATCTATAAGCCGCCCGCTACGGTTGACAGGAGGCTTCAAAAAGCTACCCATTCTACTTGCCACTCAAAGAGCTTGATGGTAAAAAATGATACCCTCTTTTAAGGATAGTTTTATTAGTTCTCGTCTTGACGACGTTTTCCATTGAGTGCAAATGTAGCCACCAACATAGCTGTACCTAGTGTTGCAAAAGCTACTGAGTTATCTTCACCGGTATTCGGCAAGTGCGCTTTATTTGTAGAAACTACTGATGTTGGGATGCTGCTATCTTGCGTTGGTGTAGCAGGTGTAGTAGATTTTGGTTTTGAAACTTCTGGTGTTGGAGTCGGAGTGACTGGTTTCAACTCGTAAACGTAAACAACTTTTTGTGCTGTCTCAGTAACTTTACCTGAAACTGGGGCTGAATCTGCTTTGTGTTCCTTGAAGACATAAACATTGCCTGCTTCGTCTTTCAATTCAGTTTCATTCTTCGTTTCATAAGCTGTGCCAGTTGACTGGTTTTCGCTAAAGACTGGAGTTTCTGCTTTTAGAACCTTGCCGTCTGTCGTTACATGCTCGACTGTGACATTACCTTTGATTTCTTCGTAAACGAAGGTTACTTTTTGAGTGCCCTCTTTGACTTCACCTGTTGGATCTGCTGATTCTTCCTTGAGACCTTTATAAACAAACGTACGACCGTTGTCTGTCACAATCTTGTCTTCTGGTTGGGTCTCATATGGGGTACCAACCGGTTCATTAGTTTTAACTGAGGTTTCTTTCTTCAGAACTTCACCAGTTGTTGTAACGTGTTCTACTGTAACATTACCTTTTGGTGCGTCTGGTGTTGGAGTCGGAGTGACCGGTTTCAACTCATAAATGTAAACAACTTTTTGTGCTGTCTCAGTAACGTTGCCTGAAACTGGAGCTGAGTCTGCTTTGTGTTCCTTGAAGACATAAACATTGCCTGCTTCGTCTTTCAATTCAGTTTCATTCTTCGTTTCATAAGCTGTGCCGGTTGACTGGTTTTCGTTAAAGACAGGAGTTTCTGCTTTTAGAA
>NZ_JAOTGL010000039.1:0-11750 GCF_044427045.1 Streptococcus sp. 2022WUSS135 | reverse complement strand
GTATTTGGTAGGATGAAGGGTGTTTTTGGCGTGCGCAGAGTCCATGTCAGAGGTCAAAAGGTGGTTGAAACTGAGATAGGATTCCTCCTAATGAGCATGAATCTCACGAAATTGGCTAAGAAATTAGTCCAAGATAGTAGAAGCAGAAAGAAAAACACAGACAGTTCGGCTGAATTTCATCAGAATCAGCTTGAATCTATCTGTGTTTTTTATTTACTGGCTAGTTTTTGCCCAGTCTCTTGATATATGTAGTATATCAAGCTATTCTAAATTATTTTACCATTTAACAGTGCAAAACACAACGCTTTTTTCTGTATATAAGTGTAATTTAGCATACTTATTTTTTACCACATTAATCTTTACAATAGTAAGAAAAGGTATAAGATATGGAACAAGACAAATTGCAGGCTTTCATTGCCAAAAGAATACGGTACTTAAGACTTCAAAAAGGGTTAAGTCAGGAAAAGCTTTCTGAACTCGCAGAACTTGGTTCGAAACATGTTCACAATATTGAAAATGGTAAATATAATTTTCAGATTCAAACCCTAAGTAAAATCATTAATGCTCTAGAGATAGATGAAAAAACATTTTTTAACTTTGAATTCCCAACACAAGATAAAGAAGTTGATAATATCCTTAAACAAATAGAACAATTGCCCTCTGAGAAACGACATGATATTATTTCAGCTTTAAATACATTATTATCCAATATAAATAACCGCTAAGATACAAACATCCTAGCGGTTTTCTTCTATTCAATTTTAATCCAACAACTTAGCCAATTCCTGAGCCAAGAGTTGTTGTGCAACTTGTGGGTTAGCTTGTCCCTTGGTTGCTTTCATCAAGAAGCCTGTAAAGGCCTTATCGGCATTGCGTTTGCCAGACTTGAAGTCAGCAACTGCTGCTTCGTTATCCGCAAAGACTTGGTGGATAATCGGAATCAAGACCGCTGGGTCTGAAATCTGTACCAAGCCAGCTTTCTCAACGTAAGCCTTAGCAGAGCCACCTTCTTTGGCCAAGTGAACAAAGACTTTCTTGGCAATCTTAGATGAAATAGTTCCATCCGCAATCAAGGCAATCATCTCCACCAAGTTTTCAGGTGTTAAGGCGATTTGCTCAATAGTCTTACCTTCAGCATTGAGGAACTGAGCCACTTCACCCTGCAACCAGTTGGAAACTTGTTTGGCATCGCCACCTGCTACCACTGCTGCTTCAAAGAAGTCGGACAGAGCCTTGGTAGACGTCAACTGACCAGCATCATAGGCGGTCAAGCCCAAGTTTTCCACATAGTAAGAACGGCGAGCCTTTGGAAAGACTGGCAATTCTGCACGCACTTCCTCAATCCAACTACCATCAATCTCATAGAGCGGTAGGTCTGGCTCTGGGAAGTAACGGTAGTCAGCTGACCCTTCTTTGACACGCATGAGAATGGTTTCACCAGTAGATTCATCGTAACGGCGAGTTTCCTGCTGGATTTGACCACCTGAACGCAAGATTTTTGCCTGACGTTCTACTTCATGCTGCAAGCCCTTACGAACATAGTTGAAGGAGTTGAGGTTTTTCAACTCAGTCTTGGTACCAAATTTTTCTTGACCATAAGGACGAAGAGAGATGTTGGCATCCACGCGCATAGAACCCTCTTCCATCTTCACATCTGAAATACCAGTGTATTGGATGATTTCCTTGAGGGCTGTCAAATAAGCATAGGCCTCCTCAGGCGAACGCATATCTGCTTCTGATACAATCTCAATCAAGGGAACACCCTGACGGTTGAGGTCAACATAAGAATAGCCATCTGTTCCGTGGGTATTCTTACCTGCATCCTCTTCCAAATGCGCACGCTCGATACGGATTTTCTTGGTTGATCCGTCCTCTAGCTCAATCTCAATCCAACCATTGTAGCCGATCGGCTCATCAAACTGGGAAATCTGATAGGCTTTGGGGTTATCAGGATAGAAATAGTTCTTGCGGTCAAAGTGCATTTCCTTGTGAATGTCCATGTTCAAGGCCAAGGCAGCTTTGATCCCCGCATCCACAACACCCTTGTTAAGAACAGGAAGAACACCTGGGAAGGACCAGTCAATCACGTTGGTATTGGCATTGGGATCCTCACCAAAATGAGCAGATGAAGGTGAGAAAATTTTCGAGTTGGTATTCAACTCCACATGGACTTCTAGACCAATAATCGTTTCAAAGTTCATTAGTTAGCACCTCCAAAAATCACTGGTTGTTGCTTGTGGTAGTCTGTCGTCGCTTCAAAGGCAGCAGCCACTTGGTAAATGGTTTCTTCTGAATACTTTGGACCAATCAACTGCAAGCCGACTGGCAAGCCTTCCACAAAGCCAGCAGGAATGGAAATACCAGGAAGACCTGCCAAGTTGACAGGAATGGTCAAGAGATCCGCCAAGTACATAGCTACAGGATCATGGTTGAGCGTGTCCAAACCAAAGGCAACCGTCGGAGCTGTCGGCCCCAAAATCAAATCATAGTCCGCAAAGACTTTTTCAAAATCCTGGATAATCAAGGTCCGCACCTGACCAGCCTTCTTGAAGTAGGCATCGTAGTAACCTGATGACAAGCTAAATGTACCTAACATAATGCGACGTTTGACTTCTTCACCAAAACCTTGGCTACGGGTTTTCACGTAAATCTCATCCAAATTGGTCGCATCTTCTGCACGGAAACCATAACGGATACCGTCAAAACGTTGCAAGTTAGACGAAGCCTCTGACGAAGCAATGATGTAGTAAACGGCAACCCCATACTTAGAATGTGGCAGGCTGACTTCCTCGATAATCGCTCCCAAGCTTTCCAAGTGCTTAGCAGCCTTGAGAATGGTTTCCTTGACCTGCGGATCAATCCCTTCGCCCATGTATTCTTTTGGCAGAGCAATCTTCATCCCCTTGATGTCCTGACCAATCTTGCTAGTGAAGTCTGCAATTTCATTGATCGTTGATGTTGCATCCTTGACATCATGACCAGAGATGACATTGAGCAACTGGGCATTTTCCTTAACTGTCTGTGAAAATGGACCAATCTGGTCAAGAGATGAACCAAAGGCAATCAAACCAAAACGGGATACCGTTCCATAGGTCGGTTTCATACCAACGATACCATTAAAGGCCGCAGGCTGGCGGATGGAACCACCTGTGTCAGAACCGAGTGACAAACGGACCTGACCAGCAGCAACTGCAGCTGCCGAGCCACCTGAAGAACCACCAGGAACTTTTGTCTGGTTCCAAGCATTTTTAGTCGGTTTGAAGGCAGAATTCTCATTAGAACCACCCATTGCAAACTCATCCATGTTAGTTTTACCAACTATAATCATATCTTTTGCATAGGCCTGAGCAACCGATGTCGCATCGAAAATCGGCTCGTAGTTATAGAGCATTTTTGACGCTGCTGTGGTCAAAATTCCCTTAGTAGAGATATTGTCCTTGACTGCCAAAGGAATCCCTGCCATAACATTGTCCGCATCAATCCCTTTTTCATCAAGGGCCGCAGCCTGCGCCAAGGCCGCATCTTCTGTGATAGTCAAGAAAGCATCCACAGCTCCCTCACGGCTCTTAATATCTTCCAAAGTTGCCTTGGTCAACTCAACCGCAGAAATCTCCTTTTTGACAAGGAGGTCATGCAATTCATCAATGGTTTTATTGTTAAACGTCATTAGGCATCTCCTCCCCCGTCTAGAATAGCTGGTACCTTGATAAAGTGATCTTGTGATTCAGGCACATTTTTAAAGAGCTCCTCACGGCTCTCACCTTTCTGGGCAATATCTGCTCGCAAGACATTCTTACGGTCAGCCATAGTGGTCGTTACCGCAACACCTGTCGTATCTACTTCATTGAGCAATTCAACCATATCGACAATCTTGCTCAAACTTGTCGCAAATTCCGCTGTTTCTTGATCCGAAAACTCCAGCTTAGACAGCTTGGCAACGTGACGGACTTCAGCTTCAGAAATCTTCATTCTTACTTTCCTCCTAATGGAAATCTATCTTCCTATTATACCATATTTCCAGCCCCAGACAAAGGTAGAAATGACCTAATATGTTACCTATTTCCTCCTAAAAATCCGTTCTTTAAATTGCGAAGTATTCCTAATCTCACACCGTAAAACGATAAAAAACAGCAAGTTTCATCTAGCAATAAAACTTACTGTTTGCTTAGCCTATCTTTTTATGAACTAATCCTTTGCATGTTTGCGGTATTTTTCCATTTTCCCTTTAAAAAGCTCTCCATTACTTGGTGCTGTATAGGAAACAGCATTGGCTCCAGCTTCGATAACCCGACGAATAGACTCCTCAGTCGGACCACCAGTCGCAATAATTGGAAAGTCAGGGAAAGCTTCTCGAATCTTCTTCACAATCCTTGGCGTTTCCACACCGCAAGAAACATTTAAAATATCTACTCCTGCTTTAATCCGTGAGGTTAAATCAGACTTTTCAGAAACAACTGTATAAATGATAGGAATATCCACTACTTTATTGATTGCCTCAATCGTTTTTACATCCGTTGGTCCATTTACCACAACAGCGTATGCTCCCTCCGACTCAGACAACAGACTCATATTAGCTGAACGCATACCTGTCGTCAAGCCTCCACCAACACCAGCCAAGACTGGAACTGACGCAACCAACATAATACTTTTGATAATAGCTGGACTGGGCGTAAATGGATAAACAGCCAAAATAGCATCTGCGTTGTGATTGGCAATAATAGACACATCCGTTGTAAATAAGACTGAACGAATGCGACGACCATAAATACGAATTCCACTACATTCCTTGATAACTTCTGGCATCTGAACAATATCCTGCCGTAAATCTGATAAAACAGATGGAATAAACTGTTCGCTCATCCGCAACCTCCTCTATACTAGCTACAATAATATATAGTATAACATATTATTTCATGGAAGATACACAAAAACAATCCATTTTGCCACTGCTTTCACAATTAAGTACTTTTTCAACAGATTTTTTTAAAAAAAGAGACAGCTTTCGCTGCCTCCCATTTCTCCGACCAAAATAGTCTGTAGGACTATCTTAACGACGGATTTCTTTGATACGTGCTGCTTTACCTTGCAATGCACGTAGGTAGTACAATTTAGCACGACGTACTTTACCGTAACGTACTACTTCAATCTTATCAACACGTGGAGTGTGGATTGGGAATGTACGTTCAACACCTACACCACCAGAGATTTTACGTACAGTGTACATTTCTGAGATGCCTTGACCTTTACGAGAGATAACAACACCCTCGAAAATCTGGATACGTTCGCGGTTACCTTCGACAACCTTAGCGTGAACACGCACAGTGTCACCAGGACGGAATGAAGGGATGTCAGTACGAAGTTGACCTTCTGTCAAACTTTGGATCAATGGATTCATTTTATTCTCCTATCTTTGTCAATCTTAGGTGCTTTTAAACCCAGCGGATAAACTGTATTTTTGTGCGTCCATTACACACAGACTATATTATACACCAAGTAATCACCTATGTAAAGCATTTTGATAAATTTATCATGGTCAATCACACCGCTTCTTTTACCAGAATCAGACTGACGACGTAGTTGTAGATGGAACTGAAGTTCATCAAGCTAAGTCAACAAGGTCTGAGTTTGATTTTCGAAGAGTGTTAATGATACAGATTCCTGTTGGAGAAAAACGAAAAACCAGTCCACAGACTGGTCACTATACTATTAGTCAATGATTGTCGCACCAAGTACATGACGCAAATGGTTGAGAGCAAACTGATGATTCTCCTCCGTCAATGCAGCAATGGCTGATGAGACCACCTCAATACGATACCCCTTATTATAAGCATCAATAGCTGTATGAAGAACACAAATATCAGATAAAACACCCGTCAAGACAACCGTATCTACACCACGTTCTCTTAGTCGAACATCCAAATCCGTCCCAGAAAAAGTAGAATAATGACGTTTATCCATCCAACGAACACGCGCATGCCCTTTATGTTTTTGATAAAAATCTGCTAAAGGACCATACAAGTCACGCCCTTGCGTCTCAATAATACTATGACTTGGGAAAAGCTGAGCTTCAGGATGAAATTCATCCCCCTCCTCATGACCATCAATCACAAAGAAAATGTAGTCTCCATTTTCAAAAGCTTCTTGTGTAACCTGAGCAATTCGTTCAGAAATAGCCTGAGCTGATTTTCCAGCAGTCAACTTTCCTTCATCTGCTACAAAATCTATTATATATTCAATGCTTTTGTCATTTTAGTAGTCACGTTTCTTAATTTCATCAAAAATAGCTGGGATGAGAACCTTCAAATAGGTTCCTTTCATACCAAGCGAACGACTTTCAATAATCCCCGCACTCTCCAACTTACGCAAAGCATTGACAATGACCGAACGAGTAATACCGATACGGTCCGCAATCACAGACGCAGTCAGCTGCCCCTCATTGCCACTCAACTCACCCAGAATAGCCGCCACCGCCTTCATCTCAGAATAAGAAAGCGTATTTACCGCCATATTGACCGCAGCGCGACGACGAATATTCTTCTCATCTTCTTCCCGTTGGAAATTAAGCAACTGGATACCAACTACTGTTGCTGCAATCTCAACCAAAATCAAATCATCATCGTGAAACTGCTCATCATTCCGCCAAATAATAAGCGAACCAAAACGAATTCCCGTCACATGGATAGGGGCTATCGTTGTCAGACCATTTGGATAGGTCGATCGTGATTCAACAGGGATGGCAGTCAACTCGCTCTCGACAGGCAAGTTAACCTGCGTATCATAAACCTGCGCGACTGCTTTTACATATCCTTCTGGGAATTGTTTATTTTGGAAAAATTCTTCCACACGATCATTGTTTGTCTCGTAACTCATGTGGTATCCCAAAACTTCACCTTCGCTATTAATAATGCAAGAATTGCAATCAATAATAGCTGATAGATGTTCAGCAATAGCATTGTAAGGCAATTCTTCTGCCAATTGCTCTTCGGAACGCTTCAAAATAGAAGTAATATTCCGTGTCTTCTCTAATAATGTTGTCATATTTTCCTCTTTACTCTGTAATTGCTTTCAGTATAGCAAAAAATACATAAAATTTCAACAATTATCAGAATATTTACCGTTGTTAGAAAAACACAAACAATTTCATCCAAGCAAAAAGAAAGAGGCTGATTAACACTCAGCCTAAAATTCCATTATCTACGATATTGTTGCAAGAATCGTGACATTTTTTCTTGGATTTCTGCCAACTCATCCACACGTGGTAAATACACAATACGGAAATGATCTGGATCCTTCCAGTTAAAACCTCGACCATGGACCAAAAGTACTTTTTCTTGCTTGAGGAAATCCAATACAAATTGTTCATCATCATCAACTCTGTACATCTCACAATCAATTTTTGGGAAGACATACAGACCAGCCTTAGGTTTTACAGCAGAAAGCCCCGGAATATCATTAATCGCCTTGGTAATAAACTCCCTTTGTTCATATAAGCGTCCGCCAGGCATCAAGAGTTCATCAACCGATTGGTAACCTCCCAAAGAAGTTTGAACAACCTGTTGCGCCAAAACGTTTGAACACAAACGCATATTGGACAACATATTCAAGCCTTCAATGTAACCTTTTACATGCTTTTTCGGACCAGATAAGACCATCCAACCTACTCGGAAACCACAAATACGATGCGATTTAGACAGTCCATTCATCGTCACAACAAATAAATCTGGAGCCAGTGTCGCAATAGGGATATGAACAGCTCCGTCAAAGACCATACGATCATAAATCTCATCAGAGAAAATAATCAATTCGTGTCTACGAGCAATATCAATGATTCCTTCTAAAATTTCTTTCGGATAGAGAGCACCCGTTGGATTATTTGGATTGATAAGGACAATTGCCTTGGTTCGAGAAGTCACCTTGGACTCCATGTCTGCCAAATCTGGATACCATTCAGCTGCTTCATCACAAACATAGTGAACAGCTTTACCACCAGCCAAACTAACTGCGGCAGTCCAGAGAGGATAGTCTGGCATTGGCACCAACACCTCATCACCATTATCTAGCAAACCTTGCATAGACATAACAATCAGCTCACTCACACCGTTTCCAAGATAAATATCTTCAATATCAACATTTGGAAATTTCTTTAGCTGACAATACTGCATGATAGCCTTACGTGCAGAAAAAATTCCCTTACTGTTCGAGTATCCCTCTGATTTACGGGCGTTATGAATCAAGTCACGAATAACTTCATCTGGAGCAGTAAAACCAAATTCTGCAGGATTCCCCGTATTCAAACGTAAAATCTGCTCTCCATTGGCACGCATGCGCATGGCCTCTTCCAAAACAGGCCCACGAATATCATATGCTACATCATCCAATTTTGTTGACTTGTTAAATTGCTTCATGTCGTCACCTCGACTTTCTATCTTTTATATTGTACTGTAAAAGCAAAAAAAGTACAAGAATCCTTTACATTTTCTCTTAAAAGGCTTATAATAAAAATGTAAGGAACTGCTCTACCTATTTCGGGACAAAGCTCTTCTGAAAGGAGTGATTATTATGACACAATCTTACAAAACAATACTCGTCGCTGTAGACGGCTCTAAAGGAGCAGAATTAGCTCTTCATAAAGCCATTCATGTCGCACTACGCAATCAAGCACGTCTGATTATCGCCCATGTGATTGATACCCGTGCTCTCCACAATATTGTTGCATTTGACGCCTCTGTCTATGAATCTTTAGAAAGAGAGGCGGAGCTCCTCCTCGAAGAATACAAACAAGAAGCCCTCAACGCCGGACTGACCGATGTACAGATTCGCATTGAGTTCGGTAACCCTAAAACCCTCCTGGCTATCGATATTCCAAAGGAAACTGGTGCAGATCTTATGCTACTTGGAGCAACTGGTCTAAATGCCTTTGAACGTCTCCTAATCGGATCCTCATCCGAATATATCATGCGCCACGCAACTATCGATTTACTCATTGTTCGCGATGGAGAAAAAAGTTTATAAACCAAAAGACTTGATTTACGAATCAAGTCTTTTCATCTGTCTTTTCAACTCTTCCTGAATCTTTTCCTCCGGCGCAAACCGTTCTTCCCAATCATCAGGTTTTAAAATTTTATGGGTAATTGGATCAAAATGGGCCTTCCCATCTGGAAATGTTTTCCCCATATTTGCAGTATGGACTATCTGAAAAATTGGTTCTGGATCAACCCCCATCAAAACAAACGAACCATATGTAAAATAAAGAATATCCAGCAAAGCATCTACCTGATCCTGCATCGAAACCCCGAAACTTCTCTTGCCAGATACCTTAGCAGCAGCAGTATCTAAATCTTGATGAAGTTGTTGAATAAAATCATGAAACTCAACTTCAGATTCTGAAGCTGCATGTAGAAATTCTACCAACTCCTCCAATTTAAAACCAGCGCGATGCAAAGCCGTCTGTCCATCATACACACTGGGAAGTTCTTGGGTTTCACCATCCATTAAAAAATGAAAATCCTTTACCCTATTAAAATTATCGTCCTTGCTCTGAAACATCTTATCCCTCAATCACACCAAAATGAATTAATGCCTTATAAATCCCATCACGATTATTTGTATCTGTAACAAAGGAAGCTGCTTGTTTAACCTCTTTCGTCCCATTTCCCATCGCTACCGAGTGCTGAATTTCATTCAACATTTCAAAATCATTATTAGAATCTCCGAATACCATAACTTCATCTAACTCAAAACCATATCGTTCTGCAACCTTTACAATACCCGATAATTTTGAATTTCCCTTACTGATAATATCAGTCGCATAGGGACTCGAACGCGTAAAAGACAAGTTCGGAAAGAGCACCTCCAATGATTGCGTCTCCCTTTCCGTCGTCAGCAACATCAGCTGATAGATTGGTTGAAAGAGAAAACCTTTCAAATTCGTTTCCTGTTGAGGACTGATCCAACGTACCAAGCGATTGAAAATAAAGTTTATGATTCCAGCCCAGGACTCCGGAATCATACGCGTCACACGATATGCAAAATTTCCTGTTCCAGCACTCATAATCTTACTACCAAATATGCCTTTAGCAGTTCCAAAAGATAAATCCTTATGGTGAGTTTGCGCATACTCCATAATTTGTTCAATTTGCTTTGGCTCTAAACTCTGACTATAAATAACTTCTTCTCTTGAAAAAATATATTGACCGTTATAAGCAATGGCCAAATCTAGCCCTAAACTAGCCATATACTGCAAAACAAAACGAGGGTCACGTCCTGTAGCTAGACCAACTAAAATTCCCTTCTCTTTCAAAGCATTAATGGCGAGAATAGTTGAACTACTAACCATACGATTGTCAGTCAATAAGGTACCATCAATATCGAAAAATACAGCCTTTATCGTCAACCAACTCACCTACTTTCTAATAATTATGTTACAATTAGTATATCACACTTTGAAAGAAACTGAAAATTTATGAAAAAAATTCTAGTATTGCATACAGGTGGAACCATTTCTATGCAAGCCAATCATCAGGGTGAAGTTGCATCGAGTAAAATCAATCCAATGACCCAAATTGATAGCCCACTAGAAGAAATTCAAGTGACATCCTTGGATTTTCTCAATGTTCCAAGTCCACACATTCGCTTAAAACATATGATGGCTCTATACCAAAAAATCAAAGAAGAACAAATGAACTTCGATGGTTTTGTCATTACACATGGCACAGATACTTTAGAAGAAACTGCCTATTTCCTTGATACAATGGCTATTCCAGAAAAACCAATTGTATTGACCGGAGCCATGCGTTCCTCAAATGAACTAGGTAGCGACGGGATTTATAACTACCGAACAGCCCTACGTGTAGCTGCTGATGATAAGTCCGCAGATAAAGGTGTTCTAGTGGTCATGAACGATGAAATTCATGCTGCTAAATATGTTACAAAAACGCATACCACCAATGTCTCAACTTTTCAAACACCAACCCATGGACCACTGGGCTTAGTCACCAAACGAGAGATTCTCTATTTTAAAACTGCTGAACCACGTGTTCGATTTGACTTGTCAACAGTCACAGGAACGGTCCCAATCATAAAAGCTTATGCAGATATGGACTCCATCCTCCTTGATTCTCTCACTGCAAGCTCAATTTCCGGCTTAGTCATTGAAGCACTCGGCGCCGGAAATCTTCCGCCTACCATCCTTCCAGCCATTAAGAAACTCCTTGATCAAAAGATACCCATTATTCTGGTATCTCGCTGTTTTAACGGAATTGCTGAGCCTGTCTATGCCTACCAAGGAGGTGGCATCCAACTGGAACAAGACGGCATTCTATTTGTTAAAGAATTGAATGCTCAAAAAGCCCGACTCAAACTCCTTATCGCTCTCAATGCAGGCTTGGAAGAGCAAAGCTTGGCAGATTACATCCAAGGTTAATCGCTGACGAACTATACAATATGGGCTCTATAATTTCTGTAGTGGGTAAAACCACCGTGGAGATTATGGAGCCTTTTTGAGTATAGAAAAAAAGTCCCATATGACCTATAATGAAAAGCGACGAAACTCACATTAGAAAGACTCATATGGAACAACTAAATCTTATCACAAATTTTCTCAGAATTAAAGACAAAAATATCATTATCACTGATGAATATGATATGGGAACTCACTTAGAACTCCACGGTCACTTGGATTACACAGCCCCTAAATGCCCTTCCTGCAAGGGACAAATGGCAAAATACGATTTCCAAAAAGCCTCCAAAAT
>NZ_JAOTGL010000038.1:0-11750 GCF_044427045.1 Streptococcus sp. 2022WUSS135 | reverse complement strand
TCTGCAGCTTTAGGCAAAAACAGAACTTAGTCTGAGACTAAATTCTGTTGGTGTTATGCAGTTTTCTCAAAGTAACTTCTGGAAGGACAGGAACTAGAACTTACTTTGAGAATTTACCAATTTTTCTAAAGATTCTATTTTTTTCTCTAAGCGTAATAATGTTTCGTTTTGTTCATCAATTTTTGCCATCAAGATATCCAACTTCGTTTCTCGCTCTGTTTCAGAGAAAAAACGAGTTATTGTGGAGGTAACCATACCAAAAGTACAAATACCAACCAACATCAAGAGGATGGCTATAATTTTAGAAATCGTATCTTGGGGGACAATATCTCCATACCCTACAGTTGTCATCGTTACAATGGACCACCAAAGTGCATCGAAGAATGATTTTCCTTCAATCACTGATAATAAGACACTTGAAACTAGCACTGCTGAGCTATTTAGCATCAATACCTTGGATAAACTGTTGGTATGCAAAAGCTTGTTGATTGTATCCCAGAATCGATTAGACAGGGCAAATATTCTCGTTACTTTGACCAATCTGAAGAGTCGTGCAAGTCTTCCCAAGCGAAGAAAACTGAAGAATGAATCAAATGGAATAATGGCAATTAATTCCAACATATGCCCCTGTACATATTCAAGTATGTCATCCGCATAATAAAGCTGAGCAAAATAATCGCAGACAAAAATAAACCACAGGAGCCAATCCAGTACCCGATAGCCACTAGAATTGGCAATACTAGCATCCATTAATTCAAGTACGATAAGAAATACATAGACTACAGCTATGTAGGTCATAGCCTTCTCATAAAAAGGATGACGAATTAATCGTTTAAGCATGTTTTCCCCATTGCAAGGCAAATTCCTCATCAGATTTCATCTGCTCCATCAAACCTTCAATCCCATCAAATTTGACCATATCTCGAATTTTTTCAAGCCAAAAAATAGTTATTTTTTCTCCGTAGATAAAGCGGTCAAACCCAAAAATATGGGCTTCTATCCGCATCTCAGTTCCATCAAAGGTCACATTTTTCCCAACGCTTGTCATAGCTCGATAGCGTTTTCCAGCTACTTCGACATCAGCGACGTAGACTCCCTCAGATGGTAAATGGACACGGTCAAAAGGAGCCAGATTTGCAGTCGGATAACCAATAGTGCGCCCTCTGGCATCTCCATGAACAACAATTCCCTCCGTCATAAATGGATAACCTAAAAGTTGATTAGCTAGAGAGACATCACCTGACTGGATAGCCTGACGAATGCGAGTTGAAGAAACTTTCTCTCCGCCCAGGCTCACTTCACTTACAATTTCTACCTGACCATCAAATAGCTCTGTCAAATCTTTGACATCTGCTCTGCAATTCCCAAAATGATAATCAAATCCAGCAACTAAGACTTGTGCATTCAAACCCTT
This sequence comes from Streptococcus sp. 2022WUSS135, assembly GCF_044427045.1. Lineage (NCBI taxonomy): Bacteria > Bacillati > Bacillota > Bacilli > Lactobacillales > Streptococcaceae > Streptococcus > Streptococcus sp. 2022WUSS135. The sequence goes on along the minus strand of NZ_JAOTGL010000038.1, from coordinate 10,336 downwards.
AACATACCGCTCAATAAATTCTTCTGGAGTATTACTGGCAAATTCGCTAGTAAATGGCGTCATTACCAGTTGATCTACACCATATTTCTCCAATAACTGATGACGCTGTTCCTGGCTTGTCAAATGCAGTAAAAGTTCTGGGCTAAAGCGAGAAAAAGCCAACCGAGGTGACTCTGGAAAGGTCAGAACAGTTACTGTCAAACCTTGCTCATCTGCTACTTTTCTTGCTCGATCAAGTAAAGCCTTGTGCCCAAGATGAATCCCATCAAAGTAGCCTAGTACTAAAACCGTCGGCTCCTCTTGATTCAATTCACTATAATCTTTAATTGTTCTAATGTTCATGTTTTCTATTTTATCACAGTTATTGAGAAATTTCTTAGACCAAAACCTTGCTCGGTTTATACAGCTGGTTGCGTTTTTCAAAAATAGCAATCAACTGACCATCATAAAAGCCTGCTAAGCGCTCTGCTTCTGCATTCAATTCTACAAATCGACCAAATGTAGTATCTTGCACCTGCTCTTCTTTCAATTCTACAACAGGTAAATCCCCGATACCACGTTCAATAGGTTGGAGAAATGAAAAATCATTTTCAGCTACCAGCGAAGAAATTTCTTCCAAAGTTAAGGCATCCGCTAGGTCCATTCCTGCTGATCCAGTTCGTTCCAAGCTGGACATGTGGCTAGCGTAGCCTAGCTTAGCCCCTAAGTCAACAGAAAGAGTACGGACATAAGTTCCCTTGCCACAACGAACTCGGAAGGTGAAACGTGCACAGTCATCTGCCAACTCAATCGGGCTGGTCCGCTCAAAACTGTAAATGTCAATTTGGCGTTGAGGACGTTCGATTTCTTCACCTGCCCGTGCGTACTCATAGAGTTTGCGGCCATTTACTTTGACAGCAGAATACATAGGCGGAATCTGGGTAATAGTACCGACAAAACTAGCCATAGCCTCATCAACTACCTGCTCTGCTATGTCCAAAACCGGTGTCCGCTCAACAAGGTCTCCCGATGCATCTTCTGTCGTGGTCGAGTAGCCAATGATAATCTCTCCCTCGTAGATTTTCCCCTCATCCTGCATAAACTCAATCATACGAGTAGCCTTGCCGACTGCAATTGGCAGAACCCCTGTCACATCTGGATCTAGCGTCCCACCGTGTCCAATCTTCTTCTCCTGCAGAATCTTTCGGAGTTTAAAAACTGCATCATGCGAGGTCATCCCCGCCTCTTTTTTTAAATTAATAATTCCTGAAATCATGTTTTCATTATAACACAAAGGACCGCTCTTGTGGGCGGTCCGGTATCAATCACTCATCGTAAAAAATCAAAATAGTCTGTTTTTTGGTTCTTATCCTCGCTCCTAAGAACACCCCAAAATTGGTTATTTTCATTGGTATACCCTAACATAATTTTAGGATGTCTGGCACCGATAAATTCAAATAAATTTTCTATGTTAGGGTCTGCAACTCTGGAAGTACCTAAAATTGGTAAGCTCAACAAGGTATGGCGATCATTCAAAACTGTACCGACCATTAAAGTCTGAGAATAAATTGAGGCAAAGCCGCCCCTTAATATATGGAGGTAAAGCCATACAACTTCAGCGAGATGGAAAACCTTAATACCATCTTTGAGGCTAACAATGAGATGCTTATAAACGACTATCCCTATTGCAGAATCATAATAATCTGCCTTGTCAACTAATAATTGCAAATTATTCTGTAATTCTGGGTACCTGTCATACATTTTATTGTACATCTTAATTGTTGTTTCCCTACGATACTTGACATAGAAAAATCCAAGACCAGCTACGATTAAAGGCGGTACAGATAAAATAATATTCAGTCCACCTGCTGTTCCTGCAAACAGTAATAACGACACTCCCATTAACAAACTAAAACTGGCTATTCCAAGCGGAATAACTGTTCCTTGATTCTTTTTTTCTTTCAAATTTTTCATAAAAAATCCTCTATTTTCCTCTATCATCCACTGAGGACCTTTAAATTTCCCGATGAAAATCGCTGTCAATTTCAAAAAATGGTTGGATATTTTGGACGTATTCCAAGACGCCTTGAAACTCTCCCTGTTCATCACGCACGGCCTTATAGACCACATAGACAAACTTGCCCATACTCTCGGACTTGAACCACATGGTCACCTGGTCTTTTTTCCCTGTGCGGAGCAGTTCAAAAATCTTCTTGACCTTGTCTAAGATTTTGGGTGGATGGCAGAGCTCCACATGACGTCCAATCTGGCTCGGAGTACGTTTGAAAATCATGTCTTCAACAGGGTGGCTGTCATTATAATATTGGAAAATGCCATCATGTTCATTGCTATCTTCCTAGTAATCCATCCAATATTTCAATCAATTTTTCTTTTTCCTGACTCTCATTTGTTTTAAACCTGATTAGGGGGATGTTGCATTTTTTCAAAATGTTATCCTTCATAATATCACGTTCAAACTGCTTAGAATTACCTTTGTGGAATGCATATCCATCTACTTCTACAGCTAGTACAGGTGCTTTGGTAAGTCTATTGATTATCAAAAAATCAAGGTGCGTATTTCCATGCCTTGCATACTTCGCTTCCACTTCTGTTAGTCGAGTAAAATCCTTCACAAGATTATGCAGTTTATAGTCATGTATAACATCTAGACTATTATATTTTTCATCGCTCATAAATACTTCCTTAATCCGATGATACATTAAATTCTCAGAATCATATCGCGATATCCGTTTTCGTTTTCTAAAATATTCCTCCTTTTCTTGCTCATACTGTTTGTATAAGTAATCGAAGATGGAATATACAGGGCTCTCTCTTACTTCAAAATTATTATATTGTATATATCCCAATAAATCACTAATATTTTTATCTAACGATTGCTCATTCCCAGTCATGACAAGAAATAATTTATTTTTAGCTCTTGATATCGCCACATTTAGTAAGTACGGATCATCCGTAAAACGTGTTATGCTGTTATCAACCGTGGAGATGATTATCGTATCTTTTTCTTTTCCCTGAAACTTATGGACTGTATCGCTTTCCAAATCATCAAGTTGCTCTTGCAACTTCTCTTTCTGCTTTCGATAAGGCATGACAACTCCTGTCCGCTCCCGATAGATTTCATAATTTGGAATAACATCTTTCAGAATTATATCAATCTCTCTCTGACTATAGTGATCACGAGCGTGATTTCCCTTAGGTGTTCTAATAGCCTGAAGAACATCTTTTTCCCCTTTATCACCTGTCATAATCACTAAGTCACCATTATAAAACTTTTGATTGCAGAAATTGATAATTTTGGGATGACATCTATAATGCTCTCGTAATAGCGTTTCTGGAATATTCGGAATCACTTTTAGTACCGATTGAAGAAAACTGTTTGTGTATTCATAACCACTATGAACACCATATTTATGGAAAAGCTGAGCACTACTTTCTTTGACATCTTTTGTGACAATATGCGGTAGCTGTTTACTATCTCCAACAACTACAACATTTTTAGCACAGGATAATGCTAGTGCCCCAGTTGTAATATCCACTTGTGAGGCTTCATCTATGATTAAATAATCATAGGTAATATTCTTTCCTAAACTTGTTGTTGATGAAAATGTTGTACTAAGAACAATAGGATATTCTAGAATAACTCGTTTCGATTGTTCCCTTAAATCTTCCTTTGTAAACTGTACTCTATTTCTTCCATTCCCATACTTACTAACTAGAAAATTTTTGAAAATCTTTAATGAATCACTGGTCAAATTGTTTAAAACTTCCGTACCATTTAAGTGAACCAATTCTTCTTGAAGAGTTTCTAATTTATTCCTTATTTCTGTTTGTTTATGCTGGTAAAATAGGTTCTGAAATTGTATTGTCAAATCAGATAATTCTTGTTTATAAAGTTCCCAGTTTTTAACACCATATAATAAAAAGTTTTTTATCTTAAAAATTAAACCTAACCTTTTATTCTTTTTATAGAATTCCTCAAATTCATTCCAAAGCTTAAATAACTTCTTAGCAGAATATAGGTTTAATTCTATAGGCGATATATCTATGTGCTCAAAAAAATCCTTGAAATGATGATATTCCGTTTCTAGTTCTGAGAGTTCTTGTCTCAGATTAGCCACTTCTTCCTGAATTTCAAAAATACGAGGAAGCCTACGAATCTTTTCATTTAATTCCTTATCAAGACTTTCCATACCATTATCTTTTAATCTCCACGAAGAAAAATCAGGGTACATACTATACTGATTGAGAATAAAATTATTTTTATTTTTTTCACTTCCAAGGTAAGCCACGGGAAAGTCAAGACCATAGTTCTTCAGTTTTTCGTAAATATTATCAATGGCTGCATTATTATTAGAAACAATTAGAACCGTCTTATTCCGTATCACTATATTAGCTATAATATTCAGAATCGTTTGTGTCTTACCAGTTCCAGGAGGTCCTTGAATGACACTAAATTGATTTATTAAGGCATTTTTTGTTGCTTTATATTGACTATTATTGCAACCAAAAGGGAAAATCAGTTCCCCATGAAGCGGCAAGTTATTCTTCTTACTGGGACTTAGATAGCTCGCTAAAGCAACTGTTTTGTCTACGTAATCCAATTCCTCATACCTTTTTAACAAGAGCAATTGATCAGTCCCAGAGTTTCTCAGAGGATTCAGCTTAGATAGTTCTGTCAAATAACTAAAAACATGACGACTATTTGAATGTGTCAACTCATTTTGCCGTATTTCTAGGTCTCTCCTCATATATAATTTTCCAGTGCCATTTTTGTAGCGGATGATATAAGCTCGTGAGTGCGTTCCATTGAATTCAACAATTGACTCAATATTATTTAATAAAACCCCATCTTGCCTTCTATAAACTCCTATCTCTGAAGGATTCAACTGTTTGGAAAACTTCAGCACCTCAACTCTCTGCATATTGTAGCGATAAGGTTGGACATTATTTTTAAAATAAATTTCAAAGTAGAGCTTCCCTTTGTAACGAATCGATTGAAGCGATTCGATATTTTCTGACTTGTCCTCTCCATCAATCAAAATTATTTTTCTATCTTTCACCATATCTCCACTCTCACTTTCAATCTTAATCTTCCTCCTCCCTCAACGCCTCAAACTTGGCTTTCATGGTTGGGTTATTGCGGGTTAGTTTTTTGACGGAGACATCGTCTAGTTTATTATTGGCTAGGCGAAGCTGGTTTTCGCTGGTGGTCAAGGCTGCCTTGACAGCTTCCATTCGCTTGATTGCCTTGTCGATTTCATCAATAGCCTTTTGGAAATTGTTGCTGGCCGATTGATAGTTTTTTGCAAAAGCATTCTTGAAAATTTCCAAATCTTCTTCAAAATGAGTAATATCGATATTCTGCTCCTTAACCAAGGCTAACTCCTGCTTGTATTGCAGACTATTTAGCGCAGCATTTCGTAAAATTCCGATTAATTGGATAAAGAACTGTGGTCGGATAACATACATCTTCTCATATTCATGACTAACATCCACAATCCCTGTATTGTAATAGTCATTGTCCGCCTCTAGCATGCTAACTAATACAGCATATTCGCATTTTTTCTCCCGACGGTCCTTATCCAACTCCTTAAAGAAATCAGCGTTTTTATGCTTGGTCTTGGTCGTATCTGCCTCGTTTTTCATTTCGAACATGATGGAAATAAATTCCAAGCCCGACTCGTCAAAATCACGGAAGATGAAGTCTCCTTTTGAACCGGACGCTGATACTTCGTTGTCCTTCGCAAATTTGGCACGTGGAAAAGCATAGGAGCGAACCTTGTTAAACTCCGCCTCAGCAAATTGCTCCAAGCTCTCACCAATTGCCTTAGTAGACTGCTGGGCCTTGAAATTTTTGTAAAATTCCACCTGCTCATCCGCCGCCTTGAGCCGTACTTCGTACTCCTGACGAGTGGTCGCCAGGGCTAACTCTTGCTTTTGTTCCTGCAAAACCAAAGCATTTTGTGCCGCATCCCGCTCTTTTTCCACCTGAGCTACCGCCTGCTGCAACTCCAAATCCTTGGCAAGACCGATTTGCCCCAACTGAGCCTTAAGCTCTTGGATTTCTTGGTCTTTTTGGGAAATAGCAGAGCTGATTTCCAGTTCCGTCTGACTAGCAAATTTATCAAGTTTTGCGGTCAGTTCCAGAATCTCCTTATCCTTATCACTCAATCTAGCCTGCAAATCATTTTCAGCCTTCTGGCTTAATAATTCTCGTTCCCGCTCCAATCGTTCATGGATTTCCTTGTCAAACTCCGCACCACGCACCTGGGCTAAAAGCTGACTATATTCTGTTTCATTGACCTGAAAGGCCGTCCCACAATGGGGGCAAGTAATTTGATGCATATGCTCTCACTTTCTTCTTTTCAAATAAGATATTAATTTATGTAAAACCGTAGCTACTCCCAGCGCCAATAAAAAATAAAAGAAACGAACCGCATTTCTAGCATCTGGAAGTGATAGAGCCCAAAGGACAAAAATCGTTATGGCAGTCGGCCATCTCCATCCCCAGGTCATCTTCCGTTTGATAAACCATTCCATCCAATCTTCATTAGAATTAAATCGTGTTTCGTAATATTCTTCTTTCAGTTGTTCCCACCACTTTTTCATAGTAGCCTCCTTTCAAATCACAGACCTTCTAATTCAAGCTCCAGAAAAGTCCTCCACTTTTCCTGCAAGGGGTGACGTACAGGCGGCTCCTGACCTTCTAAGACTTTTTTGATACATTCATTTTGCACCAACCAGCCTGTCATGTCTTTTTGAGCATTGGCAAATTCATTACCAAAATCTTCTGGAATTCGTTCTTCAAAAGTAATCAAGGTCTGATTTTCTAGCTGAGACAGTGTAAATGAAACTATTGCTGAATCCCACGTGTAGGCAATTTTCTCATTTTTTCGGTATTCCAGTAAATCCATAACTTCACGGAATCCTTCCATTTCAAAAACCAGCGTATTTCCTACAATGTTTAACTGTGGAAACCAGCGGGCAAAACCACTATCTGTCGCCAACAAGTCCCAAGCTTCTGCCAAACTAGCTGGAACAGTGTAGGAAATAGTTAACAGATACATCTCGGACTCTTTCTGAACACTAATCTTCATACATAACTCCTCTTCTATTCCCCTATTATACCAAAAAATACTGGTCCATAACCGATATTTCCATTGTCTCTATTCTTTAATCATGATCAAGCATGGGTGCTATTCATTCCAGAGAATCGAAAAACTGTATCTTGAAATCTGAATTATTTTTTATAAAATCTTTCATAGACAGTCCTTACCTTTGTTTATATGGCTCATACTCCATGTTTTGTATCCCCTAGCAATGTTAGACTTTCCTGCCACATAATGAACATTGTCATTTTTGAAACACTTCTATTTTTTACACTTTCATTTCATCTATCCGCCACCCAATTTATTTTACAATATAGAACAGAGTTTAGTATTTCAATCATTCCTTTCTCATTTTATGCTATACTAGATGTATTGAAAACAAGGAGGTTTATATGATTAAACTAATCGCTCTTGATATGGACGGAACCCTCTTAAACGAGAAAAAAGAGCTGATGCAGCCACAGATTGATGCCATTCATCAGGCTGTTGAAGCAGGTGTCAAGATTGTTCTCTGTACTGGTCGACCCTTGGCTGGTGTGAAGCCTTTCGTAGAGCAGCTCGGCTTTGACACCGAGGAAGAATTTATCATTGTCAATAACGGCTGTTCAACCCATTCGACAAAGGATTGGAGCCTGATTGACTGGGAAGAACTATCTATCTCTGATATTGATTATCTTTCCACTTTTATTGAAAATGATGATGTGCAAATTTCTCTCTTTGACGAGGAAGACTACTTCGTTCTTGCAGAAAAAGCCAATGCACGCGTTAATTTAGACGCAGGTTTGGTAGGAATGACTCCTCAACCAATTGATTTAAAAGAAGCCAAGTCAGGTCAGCATCGCTTCTTTGAAGCCATGTTCGTCGGTGAAAAAGAGCATATTGATGCCTTTGAAAATCAACACAATCCTGTACTCAGCCAAGGCTATTCCACCGTTCGTTCACAGGACTATCTGTTGGAAATTTTACCAAACGGTGCAAGCAAGGCCACTGGTTTGAAAAAACTGGCAGACCGCCTCGGTATCCTTCCAGAAGAAATCATGGCTATGGGAGATGCCAACAACGATCTGGAAATGATTGAATTTGCTGGACTTGGTATTGCCATGGGCAACGCTAACGAGCAGGTCAAGGCGATCGCCCAGGACATCACAGACACCAATGAAAACAACGGCGTTGCCAAGGCTATTGAAAAACATATTTTGAACAAATAAGGAGACAATATGAAATACCCAACACTCTTAGACCGTTTCTTGGTCTATGTCAAAGAAAATACTCGCTCAGATGAAAATTCGACAACCACTCCTTCTACCCAAAACCAAGTCGAGTTTGCACAGAATATCCTTCTGCCTGAAATGAAACGCATCGGCTTACAGAATGTCCACTACCTACCAAACGGCTTTGCTGTGGGAACACTGCCTGCCAACAACCCAAGTTTGACCCGCAAGATTGGCTTCATCGCCCACATGGATACGGCGGATTTCAACGCAAAAGGTGTGAATCCGCAGATTATCGAAAACTACAACGGCAACCCAATCGCTTTGGGAACTTCTGGCTATGAATTGCATCCAAAAGACTTCCCACAACTTGCCAACTACCACGGTCAAACCCTGATTACCACAGATGGTACTACCTTGCTGGGCTCTGATGACAAGTCAGGAATTGCAGAAATCATGACTGCCATTGAATTCCTAGTCCAAAACCCTGACATCAAGCACTGCGAAATCCGTGTGGGCTTTGGTCCTGACGAAGAAATCGGTGTTGGTGCAGACAAGTTTGATGTAGAAGACTTCGATGTGGACTTTGCCTACACTATGGACGGTGGACCGCTGGGCGAACTCCAGTACGAAACCTTCTCAGCAGCAGGTGCCAAGATTGATTTCCTAGGACGCAATGTCCACCCAGGATCTGCTAAGGACCAGATGATTAATGCCTTCCAAATGGCTATTGATTTCCACAATGCCCTTCCAGAAGCAGACCGCCCAGAAAAAACTGAAGGGTATGAAGGCTTCTTCCACTTGATGAACATGGAAGGCAGTGTTGATACTGCTTCTACCACCTACATCATCCGTGACTTCGAGGAAGAGGATTTCCTTGCCCGCAAACAGCTCATGCTGGACATCGCTGAAAAGATGAATGCCAACTTTGACACTCCTCGTGTCATTGTCAACCTACATGACCAATACTACAACATGAAAAAAATCATCGAAAAAGATATGACTCCAATCAACATTGCTAAGGACGTCATGGAAAATCTAGGTATCAAACCACTGATTGAGCCTGTTCGCGGAGGAACAGACGGCTCTAAGATTTCCTTCATGGGCATTCCAACGCCAAATATCTTCGCAGGTGGCGAAAACATGCATGGCCGCTTTGAGTTTGTCAGCCTCGAAACCATGGAAAAAGCTGTCGATGTCATTCTCGGAATCGTCTCTTACAAATAAAATTTCAAGAGGCCGGGCTCAAGCCCAATGTCATTAAGTTAAGCATTTAAGTAGCTAAAGAAACTATTCCCGTCTGAGCAGTTCATGACAAAACGGGAATAGTTTTTCTATTTAGGGCGCACAAAAAGGAGGTTTTTTAACCCTATTTTTCAACTATTATGTTACTCTATAAGTGAAGCTTACAGGTACCTTGCTTTTTATCTTTCTTTGGAAGGTTCGATTGGGTCGGACGATGGATAAATGTTTGGCAATGTAAGTTTCCAATTGGAAGGAAGTGAGTTCAGCTCTAAGAAATTTTCGACAGGCATAAACAGCGTCTGAAAAACAAATTTTATAAGTCTGTTTTAACTTTGATGTTTTAATGGTAACGTGTGAGGTTAGCCATTTACAAACATTAAAGTTGATAAAGCGAGCGTAGATTTCTTGGAGAATCCCTTCCTTCTTTTTCGCGTGAAAATGAGTCAGACCGATACTATATTTTAGGTCACGAAAACTGGTCTCTATGCCCCATCTGTAAGCATAGAGATCTTTTAATTTTTCTGGAGAATAATCCGTATTTGTCACCAAAGTTTCAAAGAAACCAGGCTTGATTTCGAGACGCACCATTCGGAAATGAAGTTCGTAAAAGCTGGTCGGGGGCTTTTTCGACTAGAACATGGCAGAAAGTCAAAGGAGGCATTATTAGGTAAAAAATGATACTGATTAGGGAAGTCCCGATACAGGTGTTTCATCTCATTGGTTTGTTTGCGACAGATGTTTAGGTCAAATGCCTCATCAAAACAAGGAGTA